>JAKSAU010000031.1 GCA_022361535.1 Desulfobacterales bacterium | reverse complement strand
CTGAAAAGAATCTCAGATATCCTGGCGTGGCGGATCATTTTATCCACCGTATAATCACTATGTTTTCCGATAATAGTGTTACCGGCCAAGATGGCACCTTCCACAACTACTTGGGCTTTTCCGGGATTTTCTTTGGACCATTTGCTTAAATTCCCCCGCTCCTCGATCATGTCGGCCTGAGTACTCTTGAGCTTGCTGATATCCCTGTCCAGACTTTCAATCTGCGTTTCAAGGGCTTCACTCCTTTCAAAACAGTGGTCAAGATTTTCTTCTGCGGTCTGTGCACTTTGCTTGAGTTCATCCAGGCGTTTTGTCAGAGCGTCACGCATATCCTCACTGGATGCGTCTTTAAACTGCTCTTCTACTTCTCGCTGCTCAAGCTGGGAACGGTCCTGGACATGGGCAAGTTCGGTAATTTCTTTTTGTAGATCATTGTTTTGTTGTTTTGTGGCTGCTTTTTTCTCTTCAAGGCCAACAATTTTTTCCTTGATCTTACTCACCCTGGCTTTGTTCTTCTTCAACTCCCGTTCAGTAAAAGCATCATACCCGACCTTGATCGTGGATGGGGAAGCCATATCAGTGCCAATATTTCGTGCCATCAAACCCATTTTAGCTGACACCTTCGAGGATATCAGTTTGCCGTTTACAATGGAGCAGGAGCCTGAGGATTCAATTGTTGAATCAACGATTTCCTTCTCAACATAAACATCGCCCATGCAGATGATATCTGAATTGTGGATAAACTTGGCATAGACATTTCCACGGGCATAAATCTGTCCTTCATTTATACCGCCGCTTACTTTCAGATCTCCGTCAGCCTCCACAATCCCGCCATCTAATTCAATGGTGGTGATATCATTGCCTTTGACTTTAAAACCGGATTTGATACAGCCTTTAACATTTACATTGCCGTCAAATTCAATGTGGCCTGTTTCAAAGTCCACATCACCACCTGTGGTATATTCGTCGTGGACAAAAATCACCCCGCCCAAAGAGTATTTTGGATACCCTCGCACACCGGCAAGTATCTTTAAACCGTCCTCGGAAAGCACAGCCCCCTTTCCAAACCGCAGGGCCTTGTCTTCACCGTCTTCAGTAGTTACCTCATCGCCATATATGTTTTGCCCCCACCGGGCTTCAACACGGGGAATTTTTTCGGCCAGTACGGTTCCTTTTTCCACTAATGGAATTTCACCGCGCTGTTTAAAATCAATATTACCGTTTTCGTCCATGCCGCCGGCTTTCAGGTAATCGGTGTTGAAAAAGAATTCGATCTTTGCATCCTGTCCCTGTATTGGGCGAATACCTTTGGCCACGCGGAAGGCCTGTGTTTTGAACCCGCTTGAATTGATGAACCCTTCTATCATGTCATCGGACATCACTCCCGAAACAATCCCTCTGTCAAACAGTTCATCTTTAATATCAGCGACCAGTACATCTTCGTCAAAATCATCTGTTTTGGACAAAAAGGCAGCCATCAAGTCACCTGCAAGCTGCAGCTGAATTCCTCCGACAATGACCTCAGGTGGTGAAAGTTCAGGCGGCTCCTCAACTTTCTTTTCAGGAGCTTTATCGTCCTTGGCATCATCTTGTGCGTCAGCAACGCCTGCTTGAGCGGTTTCGGTCTGTGGCTGGCCGTTTGCGGCCTCTTCTTCTATATCAGTGGCTTTTACTATAGGTCTTGGCGTACGGTTCTGAAGTTTTAGAATATAATCGCGTTGCTTTTGAGAAAGCAATCCGGCTTCAACCATCATATCCCCTATCAACCGGGGTTTTTTGCCTTTTTTTATATCTTCTTCCTGTTCCTCTAAGGCCAGGTCCAGGACGCTTTTATTTATAAACCCTTTGGCAAGAGCCATGGCACCAAACCGGTACTCCTTTTGACGCATGGAGATTGCCTTTGCAGCCACAATCAGCCTCTGGATATTTTTTTTGGAGATTAACTCTTGGGAAAGAAAATATTCGCTCAAATCTTTTTCAGGATTCTCACTACCGGCACAGCTTGTAAGCCCGGCTTCAAGCTCAGCCTTGGTCACCAACTGATTCTTTACGGCCAGCATCCCGATCAAAGGAATATTGTTCTTTTTTTTGGGCCCGTCTGTCATGGCACCTCCAAAGGATTGGTGTTAACTCACAGCCGCTGCAACTCCTGCTAGTAAAAAAGAAGACTCGAACAACAACTCATATGGACTTCCTGAACCAAAACTGTCTTCTTTGTATAGTTTAATCAATAAAAGCATGAAAAGCGGCACGAAAGCAAGGCTGAACACCATGCTTCCACCAAAAAATGGTAAAAAACCGCACAACGGTAAAACCGCAGTTATTATAAGTGTATAGCGAATTAATTTCAGACTCTTTTTTTCACCCAGCAGAATGGGAAGGGTTTCTTTTCCGGCGATCCTATCGCCTTGTACTGCCAGTATGTCTAAAAAAGCTGTGCGTGAAAAGACAAGGCAGGTGGAAAAAAGAAAAGATATGAAAGTAAGCCCCCAGGGCCCGGAATCGGACAAAGCCGGCAAAAGGCTTGTCACCACCCCCCAGGCCACCGCAATAAGAATGGTTTTTGACCCGGGAACATCTTTGATGCGATGGATGCGATGAGCACCCAGAAAAGACGGGATAATATTCAAGTTATAGGATAAGCCCAGAAGACTCATGGCCAAAAGCACAATAAAATAGATCACACCCTGAGTCCAGGCCAGATAAAGCCCGGCAAGCCCCGATGTAAAAGCCAAAACTTTGAGATAGGGTTTATGCCGACGATAAAACCCTGCCCGGTCAGGTTTGTTATAGGTATCAGACTTTATGGTCATCATGTTGTTCATGATCTGCATGGATAAGACATAAAGCATGGCGATGAGAGCATTTATAGCAGTGCCGTTACCGTCCCGGATCATAGATGCTCCCCAGGTCAGGCAAGCTGCACCTGCGGCCAGTAAAAGATTGGTTTTCATCAAGACATCCAAACCGCCAATCAGCTTTCCTACGAGCGGTCGCTTTTGCCGGAATTCTTGATCTACCTTTAGACAGGTATCATTTATAATCCAGTTCGGAGTGGATGCCCCGGCCGTGATGGCGATGGAGTCAGCCGATGATAAAGCTTCGTAATCAATCTCCGAGGCTTCTTCAATATGTGTGGCCGGTGTATCGGCTTCCATAGCAACCTGGGCCAATCGTCTTGTATTTCCGCTTTCCTTGCCACCCACAACGATAACCGCATCATGGGATTCGGCCAGATCACGTACCTCGTTTTGACGTTTCTCAGTCGATCCGCAAATGGTATCAAAGAGTTCGTATTGCGGGGCATGTTTTTGGCACCAGGACTTAATGTCTTCGTAGAATTTTGTATTCTGTGTGGTTTGAGCCACAACCACGGCATTTTCAAAAATAGGAAGCGCTTCAAGCTGTTCCATGGATGTAATTGTATGCCCTTTTCCCCGGGCATATCCAAGCAACCCGACCACTTCAGGGTGCTTTTTATCGCCAATGATAATGGTAGCATAGCCTTTTTTTGCATATTTGTTGATGATGACCTGAACCCGGACCACCCTGGGACAGGTGGCATTGATCACGGTGAACCCGGCATCGGACAATGCCTGTTCATCTTCGGGCGGTACTCCATGGGCACGGATAAGGACAATCCCTTCACCTTTTTCGGGAATGGAGTCCAGCCGGAAAATTCTTTTGCTTTCCAGCATTTCCAGCACCTGGGGATTATGAATCAGGGGACCATAGGTAAAGATAGGATCATCAGACAAGTTGGAGGCATCCAAAACCATGTCGACCGCTCGCCGGACTCCCATGCAGAATCCAGCTGTTTTAGCAACGGAGATTTTCATGAAATACGGCTCAATAACTCCACAAGCCGGTTGAATTCAGAACCGGACTTAAATTTAATTTCGATTTTTCCTTTGTCCCCGTTCTTTTTAATACGGACTTGCGAATTAATCCGATTGGAGATTTCTGATGAGGTCTGCTCAAGAAACTGGCGTTCATCTGCTGAAATTTTTTGAGCCAATTTTTTAGGCTGCTGCTTGGCCCGGTTTACAAGACGTTCAGTCTCGCGGACCGAAAGCCCCTTTTCAACTACCTGTTTGAACAAATAAAGCTGATTTTCAAGAGAACCTCCACCCAGAAGTGCTCTTGCATGGCCCATACTGATTTTCTCAGCGATCAGGCTTTCTTTTATCTCTTGGGGAAGGCTGCGAAGGCGAAGCAGGTTAGCTATGGTGGACCGGTTTTTACCGATCTTTTTGGCCACTTTTTCCTGGGTATAACCGAATTCGTCAATAAGCCGGTAATAGGCTTCGGCTTCTTCCAATACGTTAAGGTTCTCTCTTTGGATATTCTCGATAATAGAGACTTCAAGAACCTGTTCATCGGTTAAATCCAGGATAATGACCGGAACCTCGTTTAATCCTGCAGCTTTGGCGGCTCTCAGTCGTCGCTCCCCTGCAATGAGTTCGTAGGCCCCATCCATTTTTCTGGCTAACAGGGGCTGAAGGACCCCCTGCTGGGCAATAGAGGTCTTTAGGCGCTCCAGTTCTTCTTCACTGAACCGGGTCCTGGGTTGGTAGCGGTTGGGACTTAATTCCCCGACATCACAAAAGAAAAAATCCGAGGAAGTTTCAGGTTTGTCCAGATCCAAATCAGGAATGAGCGCAGAGATTCCCCGGCCCAGGCCGGTATTTTTCTTTTTCTTTTTCATCATCGTTTTAGCAGTTCCCTTGCAAAGGCCACATAACTCCTTGAACCCTGTGACATCTTGTCATACAGAACGACCGGCAATCCATAGCTGGGTGCTTCTCCAAGCTTTACGTTGCGCGGTATTTTGGTTTTGAATACCAGATCTTTGAAGTACTGCCTGGCATCATCAACGACGTTCTGGGATAAATTGGTCCTGCGATCAAACATGGTCAACAGAATGCCTTTGATTTTCAGACCCGGGTTAAAAGAGTGTTTCACACGTTTTATAGTATCCAGCAATTGCCCTAGTCCTTCCAGGGCAAAAAATTCACTTTGAAGAGGAATCAATACTGAGTGGCATGCAGAAAATGCATTTAGCGTCAGCAGGCTTAACGCCGGCGGACAGTCAATGATTATATAGTCAAACCGGTCAGCTACCGGAGTGATAAGTTCTTTGAGCCGGGCTTCCCGTCTTGGCGCAGACATCATCTCCACCTCAAACCCGATAAGATCGACATTGGCCGGGACCAGCATGAGCTTGGGGATCATTGTCGGCAAAAGGATGTCTTCTATCCCGGCTTCACCGATCAGGCCTTGATACAAAGAGGCATCCAGAGAGGGTTTATCCACCCCAAGACCGGTTGTAGCATTGGCCTGGGAATCACAATCAACAAGCAGCACCTTTTTGCCCAGCTTGGCAAGGGCAGCAGAGAGATTCACAGCTGTAGTTGTTTTGCCGACCCCACCCTTTTGGTTTGCAATACTGATAATCTGAGTCATAATCCAATTTTCTTATCACAATTATAAACCATAGGCAAACAGATACCGCGCTGTCAGTAGAACATTATTTTTTCCGGTTCAAAAGCTGCGCAATGCATTCGCTATAGATGAAAAACGATCATGCCTATGGAATCATGGAAACGGTTTATAAGAATACGAAACTAAAAACAAACCCGGCAAAAGGAGATACCTTTTGCCGGGTTTGAAAAATCGCTTTATACTGCTTGCGTTACATGGCAGATTCAGGGTGGAATATATCCACGTCTTTGAGATCGTCGCCAAGGTATTCACGCTCATTGGGACCTAAAATGCCCAAAGAGAGGTTCAGCAGGGTCCACAGATGAACTGTTTCCCAAGCATGATCATTTACCTCTGACATGTCATGCACCTGGGCATGGCAGTTATGACAGGGTGTGATGCAGTACGCAGCCTTAGTAGCAAGAATCTGGTTGGCCTTGGTCTGGCCGTAGGCTCTACGTTGTTCTTGGAACCCGGACTGGAGATAACCACCACCGCCACCACAGCAGAAGTTGTTGGATCTATTTGGAGTCATATCGATGAAGTTTTCTTCACCCACAACTTTCTTGACCACATATCTCATGTCTTCAGCAACCGGATCGCCCAGTGTTTTTCTAACCAACTGGCAGGGATCCTGGAGTGTGAATTTGACCTGGCGTTCTTTGTTCCACTCTGATGATGGATTAAGTTTGCCTTCTCTGATCCACTCGGCATAGAGCTGAATGATAGACTTAATTTCAAAGTTGTAAGGGATGTTGAATTTTTGCAGTCCTACCAGGACTGCGAAGAGTTCGTGCCCTCACTCGGTGTTGAGCCAGACCTTACAGCCTAAGTCCTCCACGGCTTTTACTTTGGTCCTGACAATTTTTTCCCAGTTTTCATTGTCTGCAGAGAACAGGCAATAGTTTTCTGCTGCCCAGCCTTTGGTACCGTAAGTCCAGTCTGCTCCGGCCAAGTGCATAATCTTCCATAAGGGTACCATTTCATCTGGTTCGGTAACCGGTTCCCTTGAGTTCTGGTTCAAGAAGTAGTAAGCCCCTTCTCTATTGACATCTGCTTTCATTTCAGCAAATTCGGGCTGTGATTCCTGGTATTCTTCGAGTACGTCTTCAACAACAAACTCAAAGTCTTCCTCATTAGCACCCATGGCGGAACAGGTATCGTTTTTCAATGCCATGTCACATGATGCGGTGATACCTTTGGGCTTATCTTCTTTTTTCCACTGTGCCCTGGCGTTGAACACCAGTTGCGGGATATTTATCTGCATGGGGCAGACATACATACACCGGGTACACATGGAGCACATCCATACCCAGTTAGAATTCAGGATTTCCTCATCCATACCCAAAGCGGCCATGCGGAGGAATTTTCTGGGGTCCATCCCTTCCAGGCCTGTTGCAGGACATCCGGATGCGCAGGCACCGCATGTCAGACAGGCATTGAGGTTTCCGCCATCCGGCAGAATCTCCATTACCTTGTCTTTGAAGACGCTTTTTCTGGCGCCTCCAATTTTAATAGCTGAATCTGTCATGCTATTATTACCCCCTATCTAAAGGTTTAAATTAAAAAGCAATCATACATTAATTTACTTTGTTTTTGAATCTAATGCCCCCATTATGTTCAAATGCAAAGTTCTTTTTTCTCTTATTCCATAGACCGTGTCAACAAAAATTTTAATCCCCATCTGATGACATTTATTTGACTTTTCTGATGTCTGAGCTACTATTGCCGGTGTTATGGCACAAATAAAACGACTCAAATCCCTTGCCAGAAAAGCAATGTGCAAGGATCAGCATATCATTTATAAGGCGCTGCAATCAATAAGAAAAACCGGTGGCGACCCGACTCCGGAACTATTAAAAAAAGCCGAATCCTCGGCAGATGAACGGCAAAGGCGTTTAAACAACAGGCCAAAAAATATTGCCTTTGATCCTGAACTGCCCATTACAGCCAAAAAAGATGATATCATCCAGGCCATCAAAGATCATTCCGTGGTTATCATTTCCGGGGAAACCGGGTCTGGGAAAACAACCCAGATTCCCAAATTCTGCCTACAGGCAGGCAGGGGTACAGGCGGTATGATCGGGTGTACCCAGCCGCGCAGAATTGCTGCCATGACCGTTGCCAAGCGGATTGCTTTTGAACTCAACGAGTCTTTGGGACAATCTGTAGGCTATAAAATCAGGTTTGATGACCATACACCTGCCAGGGCATATATTAAACTGATGACCGATGGTATCCTTCTGGCCGAAACCCAGCAGGACCGATTTTTAAACCAGTATGACACATTAATTGTAGATGAGGCACATGAGCGTAGCCTGAATATTGATTTCACCCTGGGCATCCTCAGGCGCCTGGTGAAAAAAAGACGGGATCTCAAGCTGATTATCACTTCTGCCACCATTGACACGGAAAAATTCTCCAAAGCCTTTGATAATGCACCGGTGATAGAAGTTTCAGGCCGTATGTACCCGGTTGAGCTGACCTATTCACCTATCCTTTCAAGCAGTTCCGGAGAGAAAGGCAAAGGCGGCAGTGATGAGCAGGGGTATGTAGAAGCAGCAGCCCAGTCTGCTGCAAATATTTTAAGCCGGACCCGATCCGGGGATATCTTGATTTTTATGCCTACGGAACAGGATATCGGGGAAACAATGGAAATTCTGCGGGGGAAAAATACGCCCGGGGTATCCATTTTGCCTTTGTTTGCCCGGCTGTCTGCAAAAGAACAGGCAAAAGTTTTTACCACAGGAGCCGGCAGAAAGGTTATTGTTTCCACCAATGTAGCAGAAACCTCTTTAACCATACCCGGTATCAAATATGTTGTAGATACAGGTCTTGCCAGAATCCCCTCTTATTCACCCAGAACCCGGACCACAGCCCTTCCGGTCAGCCCGATTTCACAATCTTCGGCCAATCAGCGTATGGGCAGGTGCGGCAGGGTGGAAAACGGGATCTGCATCCGTCTTTATGATGAAGATGATTTTAACGGCCGCCCATTTTTTACAGCCCCTGAAATTCTAAGGAGCAATCTGGCAGAGGTTATTTTAAGGATGATCGCCCTGAACCTGGGCGATGTTTCAACCTTTCCATTTATTGATTCCCCTGCTCCTAAAAGCATTAAAGACGGGTTTGACACTCTTCTGGAATTGGCGGCCATTAATGAAAAAAAGTTCAAGGGAAAAAGACCGGGAAAAGTTAAAAAAGGAAAAGCGTATTCCCTCACTTCGACCGGACGAATTATGGCCAGACTGCCCATGGACCCCAAACTGTCAAGAATCCTTCTTGAAGCAAGTAAGACAGGGTGTCTCAAAGAGGCGGTGGTGATCACTACTGCACTTACGGTTTCCGATATCCGCCAGCGACCGGCTGATAAAATGCAGGCAGCAGACCAAAAACATTCGGTATTTAAAGATCCGTCTTCTGATTTTATCACCCTGCTTAATATCTGGAATGCTTGCAAAGATGCAGGAGCAAGGTTGAAATCCAGGTCAAAGTTAAGAAAATGGTGTATTGAAAACTACCTGTCCTTCAAACGGCTTAGAGAATGGCAGGATATTCACCGCCAGATCACTCGAATGCTCAAAGATCATAATATCGTTGAAGCAAGCCCCCTGCCCCAGGTAAAGGGAACTAAAAATTTAAAATCCAAAGCATTCGAACATGGCGGGCCGTTATACATAGCTATCCACAAGGCCTTGCTCCATGGCTACATGGCCGGCATCGCCCATAAAAAAGAAAAAAACATCTTCATGGCGGCCAAGGGTCAACAGGCAATGATTTTCCCGGGTTCCGGCCTCTTTGATAAAGCTGGAGCCTGGATCGTGGCGGCTGAATATGTAAAAACCAGCCAGTTGTTTGCCAGGTGCGTGGCCAATATTGATCCGGCTTGGCTGGAAGAGATAGGCAAAAATTTGTGTACCCGGACTTACAGCGATCCCCATTGGGAGAAAAAACGGGGAGAGGTAATAGCCACAGAGCAGGTCTCGTTATTCGGCCTTGTCATTGTAAGTGGGCGCAAAGTAGCATATGGAAAGATCAATCCCAAAGAATCAGGTGAATTATTCATCCGACATGCTCTGGTGGATGGAGAAATCTTTCAAAATTTCTCATTCATGGAGCATAACCAGAACCTGATCCAAGAGGTGCAAGACCTTGAAAATAAAACCCGGCAACGGGATATCCTGGCCTCTGAAGAAGATATTTATATGTTTTACCTGTCCAGGCTCCCCAAACCTTTTTATAATATCCGTACCTTTGCCCGGTTTTTAAAAGATCAAAAAGATGATGTCTTTTTGCGCATGACCCGCAAGGATCTTCAGAAAAGTGAGGTTGATCACCATCTGCTTGAACAATTTCCGGACAGCTTGCCCATGGAACAAGGGGAATTTGCGCTGACCTATGACTTTAATCCAGGTTCAAAAACTGACGGGGTAACCCTCAAAGTGCCCGAAGATTCCACGGCACTTGTCTCCCGGCACCAGGTAGACACCCTGGTGCCCGGTCTTTTCCAAGAAAAAATCGCAGCTTTGATAAAAGCCCTGCCTAAGTCGTTACGGGTAAAATTGGTTCCGGTACAGGACCGGGCCGGCTTTATTGCAGCCAACCTGCCGAAAACAGACAAGCCTTTATATACCAGACTGTCAGAGTTTATCCGCGAACACTATAACTTGGTAATCCCCGCGTCTGCATGGTCGGATGACACCCTTCCGGATCATTTAAAAATGAGAATTTCGATCCGGGATCACAAAGATAAAGAGATCAAATCTTTAAGGGACCTTTCCAAACTTGGGTCATTTGCAAAAAACCGCCCCAGAGCAAAAAGCAATGCATTTGACCGTGCCCGGAGCCAATATGAAAGAACGAAAGTTCTGGAGTGGGATTTCCCGGATTTGTTGCCTGAAATTTGCCTGGATGAAGAAAGCGGATTCCAACGCAAAGTCTATATGGGACTGGAGTATAAAAAAGAAAGTAATGACCTTAGCTTGAGGCTTTTTAAATCCCGGAGTGCTGCATTGGCAAGCCATGAAAAAGGAATTCGCCGCTTGATTGAAATGGTCTGTCCTGAAGATGTAAAAGCATTAAAAAAAGATATAAAAACAGCTAATGGATTAAATCAGATCGCCCCATACTTCAATGGCCCCGGACCTTTTCAAGAAATGGTATACAATGCAATCGCAAGAGATCTTTTTGAGCGGGATATCCGATCAAAAAAAGATTTTAAAACTTATATCGAAAAGATCCGCCCTCAACTGTATACCCTTGGACAAACAGCCATTAAGCAGATCATGGCTGCAGGAAGGGGTTACGAAGCGTGCTTCAGCCTGATTCAAAAGCTATCCCTTGCATATAAAGACAGGCCTGCACCTTTTGAGGCCCTCACCCGGGTGTTTAATGAGCTTAAAAACCTTTGCCCACCCAGTTTTCTGGAACTATATAATCTGGAGAGAATCGCACTTTTGCCCAGAAATCTTGATTGTCTTCGTATCCGGGCGCAACGGGCTGTAGACAATCCAGTAAAAGAAGCTGGCAAAGCCCAGTTGATCGCCCCATATGAACGCAGGCTGACATCTTTAGTCACAAACCTCACAGACCAGGCTTCAAAAGAAAAGACTGATGCGGTTGAAGATTTTTTCTGGATGATTGAGGAGTATAAAATTTCCGTTTACGCCCAGGAACTTAAAACCCGTTTCAAAATCTCAGCCAAGCGGCTGGACAAAGCCTTGACTCAAATCTCAACTATGATATGACTTCCACTCGATGCAATATAGCGACTCTCAAAAATAAGTTCCTTTATAATATAGTTAGATCAATTATCGGTAGCATCCTTAAATGAGGGAATGCCGTTTGAGTTCTTCGACTCGTTTGTTTTAAGGAGACGGTATCAGGCAGATATTTAAAAAATTCTGCAGCAACTTCTTAGATTAAACGGACCGGTATTAATAGATGGGATGCCCTTTTTCACCTGGTCTATCGGGAAATGCTTTTGGGGAATTGCTAAGTAAAACAATTGACGATGTAATAAGGCGTTATTTATCTTATTAAAAAACAATATAGCACTACAGCAAATAGCGATTTCGCTGAAATGGTTTGCCATATAGCTAAAAGTAAGATAAACTAACCCATTATTTATTTCAGCATAATTAAAAACGTCATTAAAAAATCGTTTTAACCATTAGCCTGCCATAAAAAAGAGCAGGCATGGGCACTTTCAATTGCCCTCAGATTATTATGCATAGATTCGTTACAATCGTGGTTTGCCTTACCTGGATAATGTTAGGCAACCTTGCTTTTGGCGAGACAAGGGTTCGTGTAGGAATTTTTCAAAACAAACCTTTGAGCTTTGTTGATGAGGAAGGTGTAGCCTCGGGTATATACCCGGATATAATAAGGGAAATCGCTAAAAAAAATAGTTGGAAGATTGATTTTGTTCCTGACGACTGGGCCGGTTGTCTCAAGCGGTTGGAGTCCGGGGATATTGATCTTATTGTATCTATCGCTCGGTCTGTAAAGAGAGAAAAAATTTACGATTTCTCAACGATACCGGTAATTACAAGCTGGGGAAAAGTTTACACCCTTAATGGGCAGGGAATTTCAAATATACTGGACCTTGATCAAAAAATAATTGGTATTGTGGACAGGGATATAACCGGGAAAAATCTAAGAGAGTTAGCCCAAAAATTCAATGTGAACGCAAGTTTTGCACTTTTCCCGGTATATGAAGATCTGTGTAAGGCCCTCAAAAATGAAAAAGTAGATGCGATAGTAATGAGCAATATAAGTGGTGCCCGTTTTCAACAAAAATACAGCCTGTCACCCACATCCATTTTGTTCAGTCCGGTTGATATTTATTTTGCTGCCCCTAAAAACAAAAACAGTGAGCTCCTGTCAGCAATAGATAAAAATCTGGCTGAATGGAAAAAAGACACGACCTCTGTTTATTTTGCCATTTTGGATCGCTGGTATGGTACGCCGAGCGCATATTTCAGCGGCTCTATGAAATGGATAATTGCAGGTACCGCAATTGTTACGGGGATTGCGCTTTTTCTGCTGGCCTGGAACCGTTCACTTGGTATCCGGGTTAAACAGCACACCCAGGCTTTAAAGGAAAGCGAATCCCGGTACAGAAAATTTATTGAAACTGCCATCGAAGGTATTTGGGCTTTGGATAAAAACTTTCATGTGACCTTTGTCAATGACACCATGGCCAATATGCTGGGATATACCTCTGAAGAAATGTTAGGCCAAAAGGCTGACACATTTACATTTTCAGAAGATCTGGAGGAACATATTTCAAGGATGGAGAGCCGTAGCCGAGGGCTCCAGCAAAAATACGAATCAAGATTCAAGAAAAAAGACGGATCGGAATTATGGGCCATTGTCTCTGCCACCTCCCAGTTTAATGACCGGGAT
>JAKSAU010000467.1 GCA_022361535.1 Desulfobacterales bacterium | reverse complement strand
TTCCAGGACGTTATGACAACAAAAAAGAGCCGCTCTGAAATTTTGAAGAAACGGAGTAAAAAGAAAGAAAAGAGCCTATTTTTCTCCTTTCTCAAATGGGCTTTCATCCTGTTCACCCTGGCTGCTGTATTGGGTTGCGCCGGTCTGGCCGGACTGTTTTTCTACTTGAGCCAGGACCTGCCAAAAATTAACACCCTTAAAGATTACCGCCCGGCCACAGTTACCAATGTTTTTTCCGATGACGGCAGGAAAATAGGTGAGTTTTATAAAGAGCGGCGAATTGTTATACCTTTGTCCGATATGCCTCAAAACCTGATTAACGCTTTTGTGGCAGCAGAAGATTCACGGTTCAGGGAGCATCCGGGTATTGACGTCCAGTCCATTGTTCGTGCGTTTATAAAAAACTTCAAGGCCGGCACCATTGTCCAGGGTGGCTCGACAATCACTCAGCAGGTGACAAAATCTTTTTTGCTCACTCCGGAACGAACGTATAAACGAAAACTCAAAGAGGCGATTCTTGCCTATAGAATAGAAAAGAAGTTCTCCAAGGATGAAATTCTATATCTTTACCTGAACCAGATTTATCTGGGCCACGGTGCATACGGCGTAGAAGCGGCATCAGAGAACTACTTTGGTAAACACGCCAAAGATTTGTCCTTGGCTGAGTGTGCCATGCTGGCAGGTCTTCCCCAGGCACCTAGCCGCTACAGCCCCTTTCGTTTCCCGGACCGGGCAAAGCAGCGCCAGATCTATACCCTGAACCGGATGAAAGAAGAAGGGATGATCAACAATCTGGCTGTTACCGAAGCCATCAACACCAAGCTGGACATCAAGCCCCGAAAAAACTGGTTCATTGAGCGGGTACCTTGCTATACGGAACATGTAAGGCGTTACGTTGAAAAAAAATACGGCCCTGAGATGCTGTATAACCAGGGGCTGAATATCCACACAGCAGTAAATATTGAACTGCAGAAAATAGCCCGTTCAGCAGTCAAAAAAGGGCTTGCTGACTTGGATAAACGTACTGGCTACAGAGGACCTGTAAAAAACATTCCAGCCCTTCAGATCGAAGGCTTTTGCCGGAGCGTAGCAGAAGAACTTAACGGAAGCCTGCCCCAAAAAGATGGCATCTACCAGGGTGTGGTCCTGAAAGTAGATGATGAAAACAAGGTCACACATGTCAGGGTAGGAGAGGTTCAGGGTCTGATCCGCCTTGCCACAATGACATGGGCCAGAAAACCAGACCCTGATGTTGCCTACTATGAAACCAAGGTAAAATCCCCCTCCCAGGTTTTAAAGCCCGGGGATGTGATTTTTGTAAAAGTCCTCAACGAAGTTATGGAGGACAATGCATTTGAATTTGCCTTATACCAGGAACCTGTAGCTGAAGCAGCTCTTTTGAGCATTGAGGCTGAAACCGGCCATGTAAAGACCATGATTGGTGGACGCGACTACAGGGATTCTCAGTTTAACCGTGCTTACCAGTCCAGGCGCCAGCCCGGATCAGCTTTCAAACCAATTGTTTATGCCGCAGCCCTGGACAAAGGATATACTGCTGCAAGCGTTATTGTTGACTCTCCTGTTGTGTTTGAAGATACAGAACGGGACTTTGTATGGAAACCTCACAATTATAAAGAAAAATTCTACGGCCCCACCCTGTTCAGGGAAGCATTGGCCAAGTCCAGGAATATTGTGACCATTAAAATTCTCCAGGACATTGGCATTGACTATGTTATCGATTACGCCAGAAAACTTGGTGTTACATCGGAAATAAACCGGGATTTATCCATTTCTTTGGGATCTTCCGGGTTGTCACTTCTTGAACTCACAAATGCCTATTCAGTATTTTCCAACCTTGGATATTTGATTGAACCGGTATTTATCACCAAGATCTATGACAGGGACAACAACCTGCTGGAGTCTTCCAAACTGGTCAGGAAAAAGGTCATTGACATGAGTACCGCTTACATTATGACCAGTATTCTTGAAAGTGTTGTTAAATCAGGTACAGGGCGCAGAGTAAAGGCCTTAAAACGTCCAGTAGCAGGAAAAACAGGTACTACAAACAACCTGTATGATGCCTGGTTCATGGGATACACCCCCAGATACACCACCGGCGTCTGGGTGGGTCTTGACCAGGAAGCACCTATTGGCAAAGGTGAAACCGGTTCCAGGGCAGCCAGCCCTGTCTGGCTCGACTATATGAAAAATGTCCTTGAGGGCAAGCCTGTGAGAACATTTAACGTTCCCGAAGGCATTGTATTTGCCAGGATCGACGCTGAAACAGGGTTGTTGCCCATAGAAGAAAGCAAGGAAACCATCTTCGAGTGTTTCAAGGAAGGTACCATTCCAACGGAGTACACCCCTAAACCCGATGCTGTATCTGGTTCCGAGGATCTGTTTAAAGAGGGAATTTAACGATTAGACAATAGATAGATGTGCCGTAACCCGATCCAAGTTTACGGTTTCATCTGTTTTGATAGAAATATCCAGGTTCGGATAACGGTTCGCCAAACGCTTTATATTCGATTTCTTATCGCCTTGTAACCGCGAAAGAGATCTTGGGTGAACCTTAAGCTCTATGCATCCTGGATTTGCTAAACCTTTCCCACTGAGCTTTAGAACGTCATTAATTTGCTCACACGCCCTGTCAAACATAAGCGAAGAAAATACCAGATGACCAAATGCCGGATGCCACGGCCCTGCAATCATCTGCTCTGGATCATCCATCATATCCGACGCCTGCAGCCCCATACGCACCACTTTCACCCCAGCCCGCTCAAAAATGACAAGCATATCTTTGGTCTGGCTGACTGCAACTTCAAGATTTAGCGGGGTATATTTTCCGGATTCATACCATTGGGCAAGCTTTGAGCCGTTCAAGACAAGAGCCGGGTAAATCCGTGCCAGATCAGGAGATAATTTAATAAGCGACTTGGCTGTTTCTATTGCCTTTTCCCGGGTGTCGCCGGGCAGCCCCACCATCACCTGCACACCAACCTTAAACCCTTTGTCTTTTAAGGTTTGAACAGCCTTTAAAGTATCTTCTTTTGTATGCCCTCTTCCGGAAAGCTTAAGAACAGTATCATCCATGGACTGCACTCCCAACTCAACCAGGTCAAGGCCATAAGGCGATACCAGATCCAGCAAATCGGAAGTTACCGTATCAGGACGTGTAGAGCATCTGATACGACAAATCTCACCTTTTTCAATAAAAGGCTGAATCCCTTGAAGCAATGAGACAATTCGGGCCTTGGGCAGGCCTAAAAAATTGCCGCCGAAAAAGGCAAACTCCACTTTTTCCCGATCTTTGCGAAATCCAAGATATTCATTGATGAGCGTTTCAATATCAGCACTTTCCTGTCTGGCTTCAAGATCAATAGGTGTTTCACCTGTAATCACGGACTGGTTGCAGAAAACACATTGGTGGGGACACCCCAGGTGGGGGATAAAATAAGGAATCACCAAGGGGGCTGGCATAGAAACGACCTTGCTAAGGTGAATCCGGTGTTAATATGGTAAGGGCATTTTTTGCGGCATTCTGCTCGGCCGCCTTTTTGGTCTTGCCCTGGCCTAAGGCACTTATACCATCCAGGGTAAGGCAGATTTCAAACGTCTTATCATGATCCGGACCCATCTCTTTTTTCACCGTATAATCCGGTGTGGTACCATAATGTTCCTGGGCATATTCCTGGATACAGCTTTTATAGTCAACGGTTCTGGACGAAACAAGGATCTCTTTGACCGGTTCGCCAAACAACCCTTTTAAAATTTGCTGGGTTTTATCAAAGCCTGCGTCCAGGTAAACGGCAGCGATAACCGCTTCAAATGCGTCTGATAAAATAGAGTTTTTGTCTGCACCACCTGATAGAAACTCACCTTTGCCAAGCTTGATAAACCTGCCCAGATCAATCTTACGTGCCATCCTGGCAAGCCCTGGTTCGCTAACCAAATTGGATCTCAGTTTGGACAATTCCCCTTCCTGTTTGGTCGGGTCTCCATCCATCAGCATATGGCCCACGCAAAGCCCAAGTACAGCATCGCCTAAAAACTCAAGCCGTTCGTTGTCAGACTCGCAACTGCTCTGGTTTTCATTGAGAAAAGATCTGTGACAAAGAGCGTTGGATAAAAACGAAAGATCTTTAAACTGGTAATCCAGATTTTTTTCAAGCAGATCAAGCCTGGGAACTGCTCTAACTTCTGCAAGCCGTTCTGTCAACGCCTTGAATACAGACCTGTTGATGTTCAGGTTTCCCCTGCCCCGGCCAAGATCCACGCCCTTATTAAAACTGCCGTGAAAATCAGATCCGCCAGTTGCAAGAACCCCTTTTGAGCGGGCCAGATCAGCAAGGTGTTTTGTTTGGGCGCTGTCATGACCCGAATAATACACCTCAACACCTTCAAGACCAGCTTTAACTAAAATATCCACAAAGGTATCAAGTCGATGGGGCTGATCAAAATCGAGAACCCCGGGATGGGCTAAAACCGGCAATCCCCCGGCATCCAGGATCAAGCGGATCGCCTCTTCACACGATACTTTGAATTTGTCCACATAAGCTGGTTTGTTTTTCCCCATGTAAAGATCAAAAGCTTGGCGAAAATCCTTAACATATCCTTTTTCCACCAAAAGCTCGGCAATATGGGGACGCCCTGTCTGCTGGGCACCAAACCGGTTTTCGACTTCTTCCATTGAAATCTGGAATCCCAACTCATTGAGCTTTTCAATAATCCTTGGGTTTCTTTTTCACGTGCTTCAACAGCACGCTTCAACACCTTATTCAGTGTTTTGTCGTAAATTGAGAACCCATATCCAAGCATATGGATGCTGCCCAAGGATTTAAACTCAGACGGAGGCTCACAAGAGATTTCAACTCCGGTAATGAATTCTATCTGGGAGGAATGGATAGCGGCTTGAATTTCTCGAATGCCGGCAATGGTGTCGTGATCTGTCAGGGCAATTGCCTTGACACCAGTTTCCTGCGCCAGATCAAGGATTTCTTTAGGAGACAGAGACCCGTCTGACGCAGTAGAATGTACGTGAAGATCAATCAAAAATTATCGTCTTGCCTGATGTGGTTGTTAAATACCCAGGGCTTTCTCCATATCTTCTTCCCGGGTTTTGCACTCGATACACTGGGTGGTTACCGGTCTGGCTTTAAGGCGGGCAATGGAAATATCTTCTTCACAAGCCTCGCACCTGCCGAATGTACCGTTCTCAATCCGAGCCAAGGCCTTTTTGATCTTTTTGATCAATTTATGTTCCCGGTCCCGAATACGAAGTTCAAAACTTCTCTCTGCTTCATGGGAGGCCCGGTCTGTGGGATCAGCAAAATTCTCTTTAGGCTTTGTCATGCCGGTAACTGTGCTGTCGGCATGGGAAAGCAGTTCATTTAACCGGTCCGTCAACAGATTTTTGAAATAGTCCAGTTCTTCTTTTTTCATAGCATTGTCCTTCACTTTAAGTATGCACTATCGGCGCATCAGAATTCATTATTATAACAGAACATTTTTTAAAGTAAAGCGTTTAATATGCTTCAATCATTGAAAAATTTAGCCGGCCAGCACGGTTCTATCGTTCCTAAACAAGATTGTCCGGTCTATCATTCATCCTTGATATCAAGGTTAAAAAGCTGGCGGGCCACATTCAGATAAAGCGAATCGTCACGGTGATCGCCTGTATTGCGTAGAAACAAAATGGGATCATGTATGGAACGTGAAGCAATGGCCTTTGTCATACGACGGATCGCATCAACGTCTTCAGGTGCCAGGTGGCGGAGCCCTGTAAGGGTTTTTTCAAGCTCTATATCCACAATAGCTGTCATCTTATCATTGATGGCCTTGATCGTAGGCACGATGGACAGACCATCCAGCCACCTTCGAAACGCCACCAGTGCCTCTTCAACAAACCTTCTGGCTTTAACAGTTTCCTGCTCCCGCTGGCTAATATTGGCCTCTACAATATTCTTCAGGTCATCAATATCATACACATAGGCATTGGAAATTTTATTGATCCTGGGATCGATATCCCTGGGAACGGCAATGTCGATAAAGAACAAGGTATTATGCTGCCTTTTTTTCATGGCCCTTTTGACGTGATCCCGGTTCAGCACATAATCAGTAGCGCCGGTTGAACTTATAATAATATCGACATCAGCCAGAGCAGCTTCCCTTTCTTCGTATTGCACTGCTTCTCCATTAAACTTCTGGGCCAGGGTCAAGGCATTTTTAAATGTCCGATTGGCCACCACAATGTTCTTTACATTGTGGGTCATCAAGTGCTCGACTGCCAATTCAGCCATTTCACCTGCACCTAAAAGCATCACGCTTTTTGTGGACAAATCAGAGAATATTTTATTTGCAAGCTCTATAGCAGCATAAGAAATAGACACGGCATTGTCACCAATACCGGTTTCTTTTCGTACCCGCTTGGCCACAGAAAAGGATTTGTGCATCATCCGGTTAAGCAGCACACCCGAGGCGCCGACTTTTACAGCAGTTTTATAAGCCTGCTTGACCTGCCCCAAGATCTGTGGCTCGCCCACCATCATGGAATCCAAACTGGATGCCACACTGAACATATGGCGAATGGCTTCATCATCTTCAAGAATATAAAGGGAAGATCTGAACTCGGGAATTGACAGATTTTTATGCTCGGCAATAAACTTAATTACAGCCTCGATCTGATCTTCACTTTCTGGAATATAAAGGATTTCCATACGATTACAGGTTGAAAAGACAAGCCCTTCCCGTATTGCAGGATCCTGTTTAATGTGTTCCAAGGCTGCCAAAGTTTCGTCTGCGGAAAAGGAAAGTTTCTCCCTTAGTTCCACAGGTGCAGTTTTATGGTTGGCGCCAATTAGTATTATTTTTGACATGGTTTGTTTCGCTATTGGGTAAAAGTCTGGTGATGTCCGCCCAAGAAAAGGTTCACACCCAGGAAAGTAAAAGCAAGGATGACAAAACCGACAATGGACATAATCGCGGATCTACGCCCCTGCCACCCGGAGTACAGGCGTAAGTGAAGCAGCGCAGCATAAACCAGCCAGGCTCCAACTGAAAAAACTTCTTTAACATCCCACCTCCAGAAGCTGCCCCACACAGACTTGGCAAATATAAATCCGGTCACCAAGCCAAAGGTCAGTAAAGCAAACCCTGTGGTAATGCAGGTATAGGAGACCATATCCAAAAAATCCAAAGAAGGCAGGCGCTTAAAAAAGAATCCCGGATTTTTTCCTTTGATACCGGCTTCCTGGATCAGGTAAAGAATACCAGCACCGCAGGCAAGGCCCAATGTGGCTTCACCAGTGAAGATGAGAATGATATGGGAAAAGAACCAGAACCCTTTATAGGTTTCATCCGGTGACACCGGGGTGCTGGGCAGGGTCACAACGCCAAGCATAAGAATACTTAAAAGTCCGGTGGCAAAGATCCCAAGGATTTTAAGATTGAATCGGTATTGGACATAAATAAACATACCGCCTAAAGCCAGGGCAGCCATAGAAAGGCTTTGTACCAGGTTATGGATGGGAAGCCCCCGTATAATCGAGCTTTCTATTATAACCGAAACCAAATGTATTCCTACGGCTGCTACAACCGTACCAAAAGCAATTTTCTGGATCCGGTCTTTTTGATGAAAAAGATAGCAAAAGTACCCGGCCATACTGATAAAATACAACACGGCCGAACATTGTAAAAGAATATTTGACAGGTTCATGGGCATCACAGCTCCTGAGAATAGTGGCTTGCAGTCAAGTCATTAAATGAGAATCCGTCTCCAAACAGGTTGGACAGTATTATATCGATATCCTTGGTGTTATTGGTGGCGATCAAGCCGGTCAGGTTATGTTTCAGCAAAGCATTGAACTTTTGCTTATGCCCTTCCGGATCATGATCTTGGGCCAAAATTTTTTTCCTGATATTCCCTAAAAGAGTGACCAACACACCGTATTCCGGACCAAACCGATCTTCAAGTTCACGGCGCAACTGCTTGGCCAATGCCGGACTTGCCCCGCAGGTGGAGACAGCTAAAAGAAGACCATCCCTTTCTACAACTGAGGGCAGGATAAAATCCCCTTTGTCTGTTCCGCTTGCAATATTGCAAAGGATATTTTTGCTTCGAGCCGCATCCCGGATCTGAGCGTTTAGTTCAAAGCTGTCCGTTGTAGCGAAAACCATACAAACGTTTTCCAGATCCGATGGTTCAAAAGTTTTTTCTTCCAGGCTGATATTTTTATTGGTCGATACAGTAAGGTCTGAAGAAAATTCAGGACTTACAACCCGAACCTTGGCATTGGCACGAGCAAGCCCCAAAGCCTTACGCGTTCCAACGGCTCCACCGCCCACCACCAGGCAGGTTTTGCCTTCAACATCTAAAAATATCGGGTAATATGTCTTCACCGTTCAGGTATTCATTCCTTGTTTGAATAAAAGATTTAATATATATTGCCCTTTAAGTTTTTTCAATATTTATCATGTGAGGGCATTGCCGTGATTATTGATTCCCATACCCATCTGTTTTTCGATTCCGTTAAAGCTGACAGAACTCCTTTTTTTGACAATGAGCCTGAATTCAAGCTGCTTTACAACTCTCCAAGAGCTAAAATAACTACTGTTAATGAACTTTTAGAAACCATGGATGAGCACGGGGTGGACGTTTCCGTTGTCAGTGGTTTTCCCTGGCGGAATCCGGAGCATGCAAGACAAAACAATGATGCGGTAATTGAAGCGGTGATTGCACACCCCAAAAGAATTCGTGGGCTGGCCTGTTTTGACCTTGCCTGGGGCGGCGCTGCCCGTGAAGCGGAACGCTGTATCGAGGCGGGCCTGTCAGGTGTAGGAGAATTAGCGTTTTACCTTTCCGGCATTGATACCAAGGCAATCAAACTGTTAGAGCCGGTCATGGATATGCTCATGCAAAAAGGCAACCTGCCCTGTATGATTCATACTAACGAACCTTTAGGCCACCCATACCCTGGAAAAACCCCTGTTACTTTGGAGCAGATTGACAGCCTGGCCAAAGCCTTTCCGGACAATAAAATCATACTTGCCCACTGGGGTGGTGGCATCTTTTTTTACCACATCATGAAAAAAGAGATGAAAGAACGCCTGAAAAACATTTGGTACGATACCGCAGCCTCAGTGTTTCTTTACGATCCTGCCATTTATGATATGGCTGCAGCTGCAGGCGTTATCGACAAAGTATTGTTCGGCACGGATTTTCCCCTGCTTACACCGGACAGATATTATCAGGACATAGATAAATCAGGATTGTCGCAAGAACAAAAAGACATGGTTTTGGGAGAAAACGCTAAAATTTTATACCCCTACTAAAACTGTTATTCCTTTTGTCTATGCTGAAGGGATGGTAATCGTAAAGCAGGTACCTTTACCTTTGGCACTTTCAACTTCTATGCGGCCATTGTGGTATTGGACAATATGCTTAACAATGGCAAGGCCTAACCCTGTGCCGCCCTGATCCCGGCTTCGGCCTTTATCCACCCTGTAAAACCGGTTAAACAATTTGGGCAGATGCTCAGCGTCAATACCTGTTCCTGAATCTTTTACGCGGATTTTGATACTGCCATGTTCCTTGGCGACTTCCACCGTAACTGTCGCGCCTTCTCCATTGTATTTAACGGCATTATCCACCAGATTGAATACTGCCTGTTCCATCAGAGTGGGATCTACCATTGCTGATACATTGTCAGGGCACTGAACTTTGAGAAGAATATTGCCGGCGTCAGCCTGTTCCTGACACAGCTTTACGACGCCCTGGATTAAGGATGTCAATGGATGGATTTCAAGCAAAATGCCCGTTCCCTTCATCCGTTCAAGCCTGGCAAGGGCCAAAAGATCGTCAATAAGACCGATCATCCGGTTGACATTCTTTTCAATTATCCCCAAAAACCGCCCGTATTCAGAGATATCATCCTTTGTGCTGCTGGTTGCCATCATCTGAAGCAAGGTCTCAATAAACCCTTTAATGGTGGTCAACGGAGTTTTGAGTTCATGGGATACATTAGCTGCAAAGTCCTTATGCATGGTTTCCAGAAGCCGTATCCGTGTAATATCATGAAAAATGATCAGCGTACCCATCCGTTCCTCATTCATGTCATAAAGGGCAGTTGAATGGATATTTAATATCAGGCGCTCATCCCGCTCGATCACGATATCATCTTCAACCGGTTCGTGTGTGGATAATGCCTTTTGGATGAAATTCTGCAGATCATAATTCCTGGCCACCTCTAAAACATTCCTGTTTTTAAGGGTTTCAGGAGCAAAATCAAATATTTTGGATGCGGCCGTGTTAATGGTGATAATCTGTTCGTTTCCGTCAACCGCAATCACCCCTTCCTGCATACTGGTGTGAACTGCCTCAAGCTCACGGCTCCGGTTTTTGACATCCATGATTTTTTTGCCCAATTCACTGGCCATTTCATTCATGGACCTCGACAACTGGGACAACTCTAATGTATCTGTGGATGGCAAACGATTGTCCAGATTCCCTTTTGAAAATTCTTCAGCCCCTTTTCTCATCTGTTCTACCGGTTTGGTGATCCGCCGGGAGACATAAAGACTGGCAATGGCGGCAGCAATGATAGTCAGAATCAAGGCGAGAGAAATGGAATTGCGGACATCCGCAACTTTTGTATCAATATCCGAAATAGACACAGCGGTCCGTATAACAGCTGTTTCTTTTTCTTCATGAAACACGGGAAGGGCAATATACATCATATTTTTATCAAGAGTGGAACTATACCGGATAGAGACCCCTTTTTCCCCGGCAAGGGCAGTTTTAATCTCGGGGCGATCCTTGTGGTTCTCCATGGTTTCGATCCGGGCAAAGGAATCTCCGATCACCTCGCCTGTAGGCAAGACCACAGTGATCCGGGTATGAATCTTTTCTCCTACGCTTTTGCAAAGGGCATCAATCTGGCGGTTGCTCAACTGGTCTGTATACAACGCACGGGCAAACCGGTCATGCAAAAGCGTCGCTCTGACACTGAGTTCACGTTCGGAGCTTTCAAGGAAAAAGTCTCTGAAATAGCTGGTGGCATACCAGGCCTCAGCAGTGAGGGACAATAGGATGATGATGAGAAATGAAGGAAATATCCGCCAAATCAGTTTTGGTTTATTACGCCGCATTAAACTATACCAACTATGTTTCTGTTGTCCGGGTGACAAACAAGAACAACCTACTCCTTAAAACGATATCCCACACCCCGGACAGTTTCAATGCAGGACGCATAGGTGCCTAGTTTTTTTCGCAACCCAACGATGATAACATCAATGCTGCGCTCAGTCACCGCATAATTTTCACCATGGATGGCATCCACGATCTGCCCCCGGGTAAACACCCAGCCTTTTTTTTCAGCCAAAAAGGAAAGCAGTTCAAACTCAGACAGGGTCAACTCCACAACCTTGCCTTCAATAGTGACACGATGCTTGGCCCGGTCAATTACCATGTCGCCTTCCTGGCGGACCCGTACAGGCGCCTCTGTGCTATTTTTTGCACGGCGGCGCAGGATGGCTCGGATTCTGGCTGTCAGCTCCCTTGGGCTAAACGGTTTTGACATATAGTCATTGGCCCCTAATTCAAGTCCGGTGACAATATCAGACTCTTCTCCCTTTGCTGTCAGCATAACAATGGGAATCTCGGATGTGGTATCATTGTTTTTCAAATACCGGGTGACTTCAAGGCCGTCTATCCCCGGCAGCATGAGATCCAGGACCATAAGATCCGGGGCTGATTGCTTGGCGATTTTAATGGCTTCCTCTCCGGTCATGGCCTGGAGGATATTATACCCTTCGCTTTTCAGGTTAAATTTGATCAGTTCAAGGATGTCTTCTTCATCGTCTACAATTAATATGGTTTCTTTGGACATTTTTTAATCCTGTGTTAAATTTTGTTGGTCATCAGGAATGACGGATGATTTCGCCTTCAATCAGGTAAATAACTTCCTCGGCAATATTTTT
>JAKSAU010001141.1 GCA_022361535.1 Desulfobacterales bacterium | reverse complement strand
TCTGAGAAGACGGCATCAGGCGGATTTTTGAAAAAAATTCGGCAGCCGCTTCTTAGAACTAACGAGCCGGTATTTGTTATATGGGATACCCTTGTTCACCAGGGCCAATCGGAAATTTATTTTGAGAATTCCTGTAGTCTTCATCCAGAAAGCTTGTTTGTCCGCTATTTTTCTTGCCTTTAATCTGACCAGACTAAACTGAGCATGTAGTCTGATACCGATTGGGTGGACCAGCAGGTCACCTTTTGTTCTTCACCCCGGTAGAATACTTTGTCTTGAATAATCTCAACGTCATGCAGGTTTTCATTAAACCCCATCCGTATATATTTTAAATAAGCTTCCTTGAGGGTCCAGCAACGGAATATGTCTTGGGGGCGATCTCCCATTTCTTGGATTTCTTTTTGGGTAAAGGCTGTCTTCATAAAATTTTTGTCAGGGGGAAGACCGATCTTTTCAAGATCGATACCCATTCGGATATCGGGCGTCCGGGCCAATGCGGCAACGGTATAATTTCCACTGTGTGACAGTGACAGGCAATGATCCGAAAACGCCTTAAGATAAGGCGCCCCTTTTTCCATGTACTTGATCGTGATATCTGACAGTTGCTGTTCAGGCAGAAGTATTTCATGGGTAATGGCTTTTGCAGTATACCTTCCCCCTAACCATTCCACCTGCTTTTTCATGGCTTTAAAATTGTTCAACCGTTCCAGTTCATCTTCAGAGAGAACCTGGATGTAAAAGTCAGAGTGACTGAACACCTTGGGGCGCCGGACAGCATAGTCAGCCTGGGGCGGCGTTTTTAAAATCGATTTGACCAGGCCCCAAAGGGGCAGTATCCAAATGTGAAGGCCGGGCACAGGCTCTTTTTTGTCGGGTTTTGGTAAATTGGGCATCGTCATTATGGATAACAACTTCAGGCTAATGTGTTTTAGTCGTCCTGAGTCAGTAAAAATAAGGGCATGAACCGTATATCCAGGCTTTCAGGTTTGACATGGCCGTATTCTTCTTCGATTTCCCTGATCAAACCATACAAAGTGCTTTGCAGAGAAACAGGAAGTTCTGTTTCTGACACGTCCAATACTTCAGCCGCCCATAGTCCTATGTCTTTGGTCTGGGTTTCGCTGATTTTGGATGACCCGTCAAAAAGTGCTGTGAAAAATGGTTTGAATTCAGATTGGGGAATCGGTTCAAGACTGTGTTCCGTTTGGCTGCCTAATCCGATCCGATTTCTGGCCCAGACTGTTAAAATCATGCTTTTATACGTCAGTACACCTTGGGTAAATGTTTCGGTATCAATGTCCAGCCCTGAAAGGAATTCATCTATACTGATGATTTCTGAAAGCAGGCGTTCCGTGGACCGGATGTCTGAAAGGGATTTAAAATGCCGGTACAATTCCTTTTCCGCATAGTTGGCAAAAAACATGGGACGCTGGATCATAAGCCCCCCTATGACACCAAGATAGGATTCGCCTAAAAAACTTAAGGGCAGATTGTTTTTTTTGAGAAAACTTGCCTCATACCATGTTTTAGCTTGTGTTTTAAGCGTAATACCCGCCCTGGAACCGGTTCTGAAAATGTCTTCTATATAATATGCGTTTACCAGTTCCACAGCATTTTCAACCTGTGTATCTCCGTCAAGGAGTACTTCCAGCCCTAAGCTTAAAAAGGCCATGGCCTTTTCCATTGTTTTTTCAATGGACTCGCGGGTCCTGATCTTGATCCGGTCTGCGGAGATGATTTTATTGAGCAGGGCCGCCAGTTCACTGTCCAGATTAGTCGTATCACCGGTAGATCTCATGTGGGCCAGGGTCTGGCCAAAAAGGCTTTCTGTTTCCAGAAACTGGGTGAAAAAAACAGGCGGCATGGGAAGTTCGGGGTCAAAATTGTTGTCTTTTTCAGATTCCTGGGGACGTTTTTTTAGTTCCGAACGACTGACAGGCTGGTAAATCCCAACGGCATCATGTGTGGGAAGGAATCCTTTTTCGGCCAGCCTGATATTCTTTAGCCTGAATTGTTCTTCCTCGGTTTCTGTAGGCAGCAGGGCTGAGGTTTCAAGGAGCAGCCCGTGAAAAACAGATAGGTCCATCTGGGCCAGGGTCTTGAGTATGTTTTCGATCAATTCCGGTGCATCTTCATGGGGCGCATGGTCTTCTGGAGACTCTGCCGGGAGTAGTTCATCATTTTGATCTTCGCCACTGCCTGCTCTTTTATCCGGAAACCGGAAATAGAATTTATCGTCAAAGGTGGTATAATCTTCAAAATCTGACGGGGGCGGGTCATCGTGTTCCCGGACGACTACAGTCATATTTTGAAAAAGATAGTATTCGAAAAAATCGGGCTTATCCATAATGGTCCAGCGCAGAAACCGCTGCGGGTCAGCCTTGAACAGCTGTGAAAATGCCTGGGTCATCATATGGGTGTCAAGCCGGTCATCATCCCAGACTTCCACATCAAGGATATATTCCCACTGCTCGGACGTTGCCATGGCCAGGACAGGTGTAAAATCATGAACACCGATTTTGTGCATAAGGTAGTACAGATCCTGGTCGGGAAAAGACTGGATCAAGGTAGCAGGGGACGGCGATTCTAAAATTTTATCCAGGGCGTTTTGTCCGTCGCTGAAAAGGATATCACGACGGGTTGCCTGGCGTTCAAGTTCCTTGCGGGCCATGTTGGCCAGATGATGGGATTGGGTCTTGCTCATTGGTTTCGCTTCTCTTTTATGAATTGATGCGTTGTTTGCAGATCGTTATATAATGCCCTAAGGCCGGGTCTGTGTCAAAGGGGATAAAAAAGGTTAGGGCCTGTTTAAAATTGCCTGTATTCATAAGGCAAACGCCCATGCATACGGACAGGTCCTTGTTTTCAGGGAAGTGGTTTAGACCTTTTTCAAGAAGACTTATGACTTTTGTAAAATTTCTGTTTTTTTGCAGGATCATGGCAAGCCCGTAGTAAGCTCTTACATCAGGGTGATAGTCCAAGGCCTTTTCAAACAAATTTGCTGCAATCCGTTCCGGATTTTCAATTCTTGAATCCTGTGCATATTCGCCTTGAAAGAACGTCATGGCAAGCCTGGATAAAAAGTCTGAATGAAAGGGGAAAAGCGCTTTTTCAGGTTTGAGTTCGATACGGTCAACAAAGGTGGCAATGTTGGTGAAAAAAGCTTTTCTTAACCGATCCCCCCATTTTTTGACCTGGTTAAAATCCATTGATTTATCCAGTTCAAACCAGGGCAGGTCTTCGATATCCTGTTTCCAGACTTCCTCTTGGGTCCATCCTTTATCAATAGCCCGTTTGTACAGCCGGGTTCCGGGAAATGTTACCAGCATATAAAAAACTGTGCTCAAAGGGGCCAGACGCTCCATTAATTCCACACTGTCCTGAATCGTGTCATCGGTTTCCCCGGGAGAACCGTAAATAAAATAAGCGCGGGGCAAAATACCATATGACCGTACCAAGTTGAAAACCGCTATACAGGTTTCGTTATCAATGGGCTTGCCCAACACTTTTTTAATTTTGTCCGATCCGGATTCAATCCCGAAGCTGATCTGGATACATCCGGCCTGCCGCATAAGGGGAAGAATGGATTCGTCTATATAATCCACACGTGAGATGGCGTTCCATGTGATTTTCAGCCCGGCGTTGATAATTTTAAGGCACAACGCCTTTACAGCCCCGGTCTCCATAGTGAAGGTGTCATCGGAAATGAAAAAGTGAGATACGCCTTTTTGAGCCAACGCTTTAATTTCTGTAAAAAACCAGTCCGGGGAGTGCCGACGCACAGATGTGTTCCCCCAAAACTTTGGTGAACCGCAAAAGGTGCACCTGCCAGGACATCCCCTGGACATAGCCAGATGCTGGTAAGTAAAGTACTTGGATGGGTGGGGTAAGGTATCCAGATCCTGGACGAGTTGCGCTGTACCACTATCATGAAAATCATTTCCCTGACGAAAGATAATGCCCGGAATGTCTTCAAGCTTATGGGTTAATTCAGGTGCAAGTGTTTTTCTGTCATGTATTTTCCCTTCAGCCTTTTTATGGGAAGCTAAAGCCGTTACCAACCGGTCAGTACTGATTTCCCCTTCTCCTTTGATAATGACATCCAAGGCCGGGCAGGTATTAAATAGATGTTTGACCATAAACGTGGGGGCGGGTCCGCCAAATACAATCAGGCATTCGGGAAGCAGTTGACGGGCAATGCGGGCACATTCCACTGCATTAACGCGGCTGGGATTGGTGACTGAAAAACCCAGCACATCAGGCTGTTCCCGCTTAATGGCATCCTTGAACAACGTCACGGGGTCCGGATACTGGCTTTTGTTTGCCGTTTTTGACTGATTTGCCGGCCCTGCCGGGGCAAGATTTAAAATGCCAGCCTGAATTCCCTTGTCCATAAGGCTTGCGGCCAGATAATAAAGTCCGATGGGTACCTGCAGGGCATCATCGTCCGTTACCCGGGGCTCCAGGCAGGAAGGATTGATAAAAAGAACCTTCACTGACGTTACCAGGCCTTAATGATCAGGTCATCAAGTTTACGTTTAGGAACATGGTGGACCTGGTTTTCATCCCGCCAATATTTAATATCCTGCCCGTCTTCAACATCATCGATCTGGGCCTCTTCAACAGGTTTGCCCAATGCAATGACCAGTTTGACCTCCAAATGCTCCTCGATACCCAAGACACTTTTTAACTTCTTGATGTTGATGGCCCCAAACATACATCCTGCAAGCCCTATGGCCCTCGCCCCCAAAAGCATGGTCTGGGCGGCTATGCCATGATCACACCAGAATTTGTTGGCAATGGAGGTGTCTCCCATAATCACGATATATCCGGTGGGTTGCTCATTGGGCTCGGGGCCTTTCCAATCTTTGAGGTAAGCTGCCCAGGCCAGACATGAGAAGATGTCGTCATTTTTTTTGGGGTCTGCACTGACCATATACTTGAGTGGCTGCATGTTGGCAGCTGATGCCGTATGCCGGGCAAGATCAACCAGATCGACAAGGGTTTGGGTGTCCAGTTTAACACTGTTATCAAACCTTCGGCAGGACCGGTTCGAGATCACAAGTTCTTTGAATGAGTCCATTTTTTCTCCTAAACGGTTGTGCTTATTTCTTACAGGGTACCTGTTCAAACCGGGGCATATTGATATCAATCCAGTCAAGGATCTTATCCATTTCCTGGGTGACTTCTTTCAAGGCCTTTCCCCGGTGGCTGACTTCAGCTTTTTCTTCCATTGAAAGCTGGGCAAAGGTTTTGTTAAACTGTGGAAAAAAGAAAAGGGGGTCATACCCGAAACCATTATCTCCGGCAGGCTCACGGGTTAAAACGCCTTCGCAGCTTCCTTCATAGGTCAGGGCGGCTCCGGTTGGAACGGCAATGGATATAACACACTGAAAAGCGGCTTTGCGGTTTTCTTCATCCTTCAAGGCTTCAAGCAGTTTTGCCACATTGTCAGCATCTGTGGCGTTTTCTCCTGCATACCGGGCTGAATAGACACCAGGCGCCCCGTCCAGTGCATCCACACAGAGACCTGAGTCATCTGCAAGGGCGGGAAAACCAAGCACTTTCGCCGTGAATGACGCTTTTTTATATGCATTGTCATCAAACGTGTCACCATCTTCAACAACTTCCGGGATGGGACCGAAATCAGAAAGATTCTTGATTTCAATAGGATATCCTTTTAAGATTTCCTTCATTTCCTTGGTTTTACCTTGATTGGTTGTGGCCAGTACAATGATCTGTTTCACAGGGAGACTCCTTAAAATAATGATGGGCAATTATTCAAAATTTTTGGGCTTAATATAAGTGCTGCCCCATGGTTTGTAAAGACAGGCAGATTGGGAATATCTTGTTCAGCTGAATTGAAAATTCATCACGGGTATGGTAAAGCCCAAAATCGGGACAAAGGAGAAACATGCGTAAACGTATCGGATATAATCGCCTCTATGCATATTCAGACGGCCCTTTGCGCAAGGCAGGCCAAAAAGGGGTGTTCACAGTTGTGGCAAGTTTCTATTTTGAAGAAGATGTAAGTTCACTTTTTCCTTATATTAATTCTGTCGCAGACCGGGCTGAGTTATACGACAAGCCCCATATGATCCGCTTTGTTTTTAAAGACACGTATTGTGCCGTTTACCCCTACCGGTGTGTTGCTTCCCCCTTGGAAAGCCGGGAACAAGTCCGGGAATTTGCCGATGCACTGACAGCTTATTTGGCAGACATTCGAGACAAGATGGACAAGATCCAGCCTAAACATACCCGGTTCAAGCCAGGAGTTGTCCCGCAGATTTTAAAGCTTTTACCCGGAACCAACTGCGGCGACTGCGGCCTTAAAACCTGCTTTGCGTTTGCTGCGATGTTGTCAAGGCAACAGGCCCATCCGGGCCAGTGCCCTCACATGGCAAAACCACAAGCCCAAACATATCCGGTGTTCGATGAACACGGCAACCAGGTGTCCCAGGTTACCCTTCACTTAGATCAACGTCCGGTTGAAGAAAAAAAAGATGTCCAGCCCGATATTCAAAACAGTCCTGAAAAGACTGATGCCCAAGATACCTCTTCAAAAAAGAAAATACCTCTCGACACTGGCTTGATTGGAAAAGGAAAAACTGCCTCCTTGATGGATGATGATGTGTTTTTAGCCGAACCCCTTACCCCAAGAGAGCTTGAAGTGCTTGCTTTTATGGGAAAAGGGAACACCAATCCGGAAATATCCAAAGCGCTTGGGATCAGTCCCCATACAGTGAAAAGCCACGTCATTCACATTTTTAATAAACTTGGGGTAAACCATCGGACGCAAGCCGTGGTATGGGCGGCCCGGCAAGGCCTGATTTAAATTGAAGTTTTCTTAGCACCAAGCATTACCCATTGATTAATATTTTTGAAAGACAACAAGGAACTTTTTTGGGAATATCCCCCGGATGGGTGATGTCCTTTGTATAGTTGTGTGGGAAATTGGATGCCATGATAAACCGCTGTTTAAGGAGGCTGTATGTCTGAATTTAAAAATGCCATGGAAGTGTTTAAGCTGCTGGATAAATCCAATTGCCGCAAATGTGGCGAGACAACCTGTCTGGCATTTGCCTCAAAAGTGTTCATGGGACAAAAAAGTTTGAACAGGTGTCCATCTCTGGACCACGCCATTATTAAAAAATACAATAGCCATGTCCCAACTTCACTGCCCGTGGAAAAAGAATTGGAAGGCCTAATGGCAGAATTAAATGCAAAGCTTGCAATATGTGACTTGGCAGAAGCCGCCAGACGGACAGGTGGTGAATTTGACGGTGAGTGGCTCACCATAAGGATCTTTGGCAAATTATTTTCATTAAACAATGAAGGACGCTTTCGCACGGATCTTCATATCAACCCCTGGATGGTGCTTCCGGTTTTGTATTATGTGCTGGGCTGCAAGGGCGAATCCTTGAGTGGCCAATGGATTCCGTTCCGTGAACTTAAAGGGGTCAGAGAAAAAAACGCCTTGTTTGTCAGAAGGGCGGAGACCCCTTTGAAAAACATTGCTGACACGTACCCCGGACTATTTGAAGACCTGGTGGATATGTTCAGTGGCAAGCCCATGGAAAGGCAGTACGAGTCGGATATTTCCCTGGTCCTGTATCCTCTGCCCAAACTGCCCATGCTGGTATGTTACTGGAAGCCTGAAGATGGGATGGAATCGGATTTGAACCTGTTTTTTGATAAAAGTGCGGATCAAAACGGTGGCGGTACCATGGTTTTCAACCTGACAACAGGTATGGTTCAGATGTTTGAAAAGTTTGCCGTGACACATGGGGTTAAAGGGGCATGATTTAAAACTTGAAGAGGATTGAACCGTTCTTATGTTTTTAATATCGTCAATTTCAATACAGGAGAGATGCCATGGCAAATCATGCAAAGGATATGGTCAGGGCTGCCCTGGCTGCCGATTCTCTGGCTTTAGGGGTTCACTGGATTTACGATATTGAAAAAATAAAATCAGATCATGGCCGTGTAGAAAATTTAATCGCACCGGGAATTGGCTCATATCATTCCACTAAAAAGAGGGGCGAATTTACCCACTATGGGGACCAGATGCTGGTTTTACTGGCATCTATTTCTGATGGCGGTTTTGACACGGATCGTTTTTTTAAGGACTGGCAGGCATTATTCAAAGATTATTCCGGTTATATGGATATGGCCACCAAAGCGACCTTGAAAAATATAGCCAACGGAAAAGGCCTAACTGATTGCGGGTCTGTATCAAATGACATTGCCGGAGCTGCCAGGATCGCTCCTTTGGTCTTGAGTTTACGCGATGACACTGCCGCGTTAGAACAGGCCGCCCGGACCCAGACTCGCATGACACATAATGATGAAGCGACCATTGATACCGCTGCTTTTTTTGCACGGGTTTGCAAGGCCTGCCTGGACGGAGAAAAACCTGCAGCCGTTATTAAGGAGATTGCCAATACTATATTTGCCGAGTCCCTTGTGGGATTCTGGGCAGATCAGGGGCTGAGTGCGGCCGATCAGGATAGTCTGGAAGCAGTAAGTAGGTTTGGTCAATCCTGCCATACCAACGAAGCCTTCAGCGGGGTGGTCCAGATCATAGCCCGTTATGAAAATGATCCGGGGCAAGGAATTGTTGAAGCGGTCATGGCCGGGGGAGACAACGCTGCACGGGCAAGTCTGGTGGCCCAGGTGCTTACTGCCTATAACGGGGCAGATGCATCAATTGAAAAATGGTTTGAAGAGCTTGTACAAAAAGACTTGATCACTCAATACCTGGACCGTATTTCCTAAAGTGGGTAATAAGTTGGCCGGTTTGGATCTATGGCCGGGATAATTCTTTTTTCAGGGCAAGACCGAGTTTTTCAAGGGTATATGGTTTTTTAATATACTGTCCCACACCCATCTCAATAGCATCGTGAACCTTTTGTGTTTGGGAAAAGCCACTTGCAATGATGGCTTTTTGATCCGGGTTAATTTTTTTGATGCGGCGAAAGGTCTCCAGTCCGTCAATGCCCGGATCCATTATCATGTCCAAAAGAACCAGATTGACATTTTCGCTTTTGATATAGTCCACAGCTTCTTCGCCACTGGCAACAGCCACTGGCTCATACCTGAGCCGTTTTAGAGCGGTTGTTGCAATATGCCGCTGGTGTCCCACGTCATCAACCACGAGAATGCGTTCGCCTTTGCCCATGAAATTTTCAATTTTTATTTTCCCGTTATCTATCCCGATGCTCTCCATAGTTACCGGGAAATAAAGATCAAACCGGGTACCCTCGCCAGGCACCGAGGTGACGTCGATATAACCGTCATGGTCTTGAACCGTTCCCCAGACAACAGCCATACCTAAACCCGTACCGCTTCTCCCCATAACTTTTTTGGTGAAAAAAGGTTCAAATATCCGTTTGAGATCTTCTGACGCAATGCCTTCTCCCCGGTCCTCAACAGACAAGACCAGATAGTCTCCTGCATGGACATGATCATACCCTTTGACCGGCCTGGTCAGGTGCCGGTTATGGGTGGAAATCCGAATCACGCCACCTGTAAGCTGGGCTTCGGCTGCATTGGATACCAAATTCATAACTGTTTTCTGCAGGTGAATGGCTGAGCCTTTAAGTTGTGGGGATGTGGCACCAATATCCGTTTCCAGGATAACGTTGGGATGAAAGGAAAAGATCTTCTCACATTCAGGGGTTCGCAAGAATTCCCGTATAATCTCATTGAGATCAACCGGTTCCCGGGTAATAACCCCTCTTCTGGATAAAGTTAAAAGGTCCTGGACAATTTCGGTTGCACGCTGACCTGAAGACTGGATAATATTAAGGCCTTTTGCCATAGGACTGTCATCGGGCAGATCCATGAGCAGCAGATCCGGGTATGTGACAATCCCGGACAGTACATTGTTCAAATCATGGGCTACCCCGCCAGCCAATAGCCCCAGGGCTTCCATTTTCTGGGAACGGTTCAGGCGTTCCTCTAACTCTTTTTTCCTGCGGGTGATGGCTTTTTGTTCGGTAATGTCCCTGAAGATACCTATGATTTTTTCGGGTTGGCCTTTGTCATCCCTTACCAAACGCGCATTAATTGAACAGGTAAGCACATGACCTGTTTTATCTTTAAGCTCCATTTCAAACCCATTGACCTGGTCTTCTTTTAAAAGAGTGTCTGCAATGGGGTGGTTTCCTTCCGGCATCTGGTAAAACCGGGAAATTGGAACACCTTTTAATTCTTCATGGGACAAGGCAGATATTTTTTCAATGGACGGTGACACTTCAAGGATGGTGCCGTCCAGCGTGGATTCAAAATAGACGTCCAGGATATTTTCAAATATCTGGCGGTACTTTTTTTCGGATATAGATAATTCCTGCATTGAAGTATGCAGGCCATTTAGGATAATGGTGCCTAACATGGTGGACAGGATGTTTAAAAGCATGAAATTCGCGCAAATAACAGTCCATTTCATCCCAGGATTTTCCTGGGCCACATGCCAGGCTTTGAATCTGAAACCGGCCAACAATTGTGTCTTGTTTGTTTGAATAATGTATCCGATGGCAATGACAGTCAGTGCATTGAGTATAAGAGCATGTACTGACGCTTTCCGGCCCATTAATAAGCCTGTGAGTATGGGAAAGAAAAAAAGCCATAACGGTCCGGCACCAAACGGACCCAATGTGAAAATTAGGATTAGTCCCAACAGGTAGGAAATAATGCAGATGGTAGTTGCTCTTACCTGATAAGGCAATTCTGACCTGAAAAAAATAAAAAGAACAATGCCCAGTACCAGGGTATCGACGATGGCTACAACCCAGAGGTTCTCTTTAATGGCAAGGTAAACAGACGGTAGCCAGGTAAACGATCCAAGTAAAGAACCAAACAACAACAGTGTCAGCAGAACACGCTCATGCCAGTAGTGGATCCCGTCTTTAGGTGTCAGGTGCCTAGGCGTGGTACTAGATAACATTAATTTTTTAATGAGTTCCATTAATAAATTTGGTGTTTTGAGGGGTTGCCAGTGTTCTAAATCCCCTAATAAAAAAGCCTTTTCGGGGACCAGATCAACAAAATCAACTATATCACTAATCCCTGGAGATTGCCAAGGGTTCTTATCCAATTCCATGCCCTGGTCAACAGGACAAACTTTTGAAAATAAGTATTTAGGATCTACCGTCACTTAAAAAGAACGTCAAACGTATTTTATTAGAACAAAACCCTGTGCGAAACGTAACACTTTGTATTTCTAATGTAATTTGAAAAACTCGCTTAAAAAAACGATAGTTTCTCGTGACAGCATGTCAGGTGTGTCGATACGCGATGGTCTGGAACAGGAAAATTACATGTAAACATACCGGCCCGTTTATCCCGGAAATGGCTGCCGAATTATTTTTTAAAAATCTGCCTGATGCCTTTTTCC
>JAKSAU010001142.1 GCA_022361535.1 Desulfobacterales bacterium | reverse complement strand
GGCATATCACCGATTTCATCCAACAAAAGTGTGCCGCCGTCAGCCAGTTCAAATTTACCAGGACGCCCCCCTTTTAAGGCGCCGGAAAACGCCCCATGCACATACCCGAACATCTCACTTTCCATCAATTCCGCCGGAATAGCTCCGCAATTGACCGGTATAAAAGGTCCATGGCTTTTGGGGCCTGCGTTGTGAATGGCCTGGGCAAATAACTCTTTGCCGGTGCCGGTTTCTCCCATAAGCAAGACTGTAGAGTCCGAGTCTGCGGCCCGTCGAGCCAGATCCAACGTCTGGGAGAATGGAGCGGATGTGCCTACCAGATGGCCAAAAGTGAAATAGGGTTTAGCCCCGGACAGTTTTTCAGATAATTCCCGGTTCCTTCTGACCAAACGGATCTGCTTTTCAATGGAACGGGCAGCTGAAGCGACCATAACCAGGGTATGAGGGTGAACAAGCGCGTTTTTTCCAGACACTACCAATACGCCATGCAGGCGGCCGTCTTTTTCAAATATCGGTGCGGCTGAACTGGTATACCCCTGGGCCCTTTTGTAATAATGTTCCTTATCATTAATCTGGATCGGTATTAGTTTTTCAAGGCATAGGCTGGTGGCTGTGGTGCCGACATCTTTTTCTGTAAACCTGAAACCGGGCGCATAGTTGTGGCTGGCAAAATCAGAAATGATTTTGCGGCTTCCTGCAATATGGAGGACATAGCCCTGATTGTCTACAATGGCTGTAATAAATTGTTCCGGGGATAAAAGATCGTAGAATTCTTCTATGTATTCACACCCGACTTCCAGCAAATCCTTGAAGGCTTCTCTTCGTTCTGAAAGCTCACGACTATCCAACCTTTTATGGTTTGGACCTCTTTTGACAGAGGAAATTCCCATGGCTTTGGAGCGTTTATGGGACTCCTCGATCTCATGCTTGAGCCGTTCACGGGTCAGGGTTGTAGGTTTTTTCATTGTTCCACCAAGCCTGCATAATAATTATTCCAGGCAAACAACTATCTCCTGGTAACACCTGGAATTCTCTTTGCACCCTGTCCTAATAGCATAATTAACCATGATTAACCAAATACCTTTGCTCAGAGCTAACGCATTTACCTTTGGCACACCGGCTCTTTTATCCTAAGAAAAAGGCATCAGGCGTATTTTCAGAAAAAATACGGCAGCCGTTTCTTAGGATAAAAGAGCTGGTGTCTGCTACGTGGTTGCCAGACACCAAACGCAAACCGCCCGACAGATATTAAATCTACCGGGCGGTTTAAAGTGTTTCTAACCCGAGGTTATGAAGCCCCGGATCAACACCTCTACAATTTGCTGATCAGCTCTGCAGTTACGTCAGGCAGGGGCTGTTCACCATTCAAGGTGAGGTATTTGAAGGGAGCGCCTTCAATATCTCTGAAGTAGTAAGAAGAAGCCAGGGTGCCTGTATCTGTGTCATAGTAGATAGAATGACGTTTATCAATGGCAGCTTCATCCTGATCATCATCACGAGCGCTTAAAGCACCGCCGCATACACGGCATACGTCTCCGTCAGGTTTGATGGCATCGATAAAAATGTTGTTGGGATGGTTGTTGTCATTTTCACACAGCCGGCGGCCCATGATTCTGTTTTTTGCAATTTCACGGTCCAGAAGCATTTCAATGACATAGTCAAGTTTGATGCCTTTTTCTTCAAGAGCGGCATGGAGTTTTTCAGACTGAACTTTATTTCTGGGGAAACCGTCCAGCAGCCAACCTTCTTTACAGTCATCCTGCTCAATGCGGTCGATCATCATAGGAATAGTGATCTCGTCAGGTACCAGGTCGCCTTTATCAATATATTCTTTGGCTTTTTTTCCTAATTCAGTTCCGCCTTTGATATTGTCGCGGAAGATCGCACCGGATTCAACATGGGCAATATTATATTTGTCTTTCAGGATTTTTCCCTGGGTGCCTTTACCGCTGCCGTTGGGGCCGAAAAATAAAATGTTCATCTTAACTCCTTAAGTTTGTTTATATTCATGTCTCGTCGGGACACATCTGCTAAACATAAAAAAAATTAAATACAATCATCAGAAATCCTTAATATAAGACTGCCTTTTCTTTGTCAAGGTTAACACAAACCCAAAAGAAAAATTGGACGCCTGAATGGAAATTTGATCAAATTAAATTGGGATTAGACCTTGAATGTGAGAACGCAAATTGCTATTAATGTGTGGATTTAGGTTCGGGCAATCCAATGCTTAAAATTTTAAGACGGTCATATATATTAAAAGGAAATAAACATGACAGAACTGATTGATGTCAGGGCAAGGGAAATTATTGATTCCAGGGGGAATCCCACGGTTGAAGTGGATGTCACCCTGGCCTGCGGCGCCCACGGCAGGGCAGCTGTTCCTTCCGGAGCATCTACAGGTACCAGAGAGGCACTTGAACTCAGGGATAACTCGGACAACCGCTACATGGGCAAAGGCGTTTTAAATGCTGTAGCCAATGTCAATGAGGTGATTGCTCCAGAGATTATCGGGTATGATGCCATGGATCAGGCTGGTTTGGACCGGACCATGATCGACATTGACGGTACTGAAAACAAATCACGGCTTGGTGCCAATGCCATCTTAGGCGTATCCATGGCAGCGGCCAGGGCAGCAGCCGATGCATGCGGAATTCCTTTGTACCGCCATATTGGCGGCATCAATGCAAGAGTGTTGCCTGTTCCCATGATGAACATTATCAACGGTGGCGCTCATGCGGCCAATAACCTGGATATTCAGGAGTTCATGATTCTTCCTTTTGGTGCGCCTGGCGTTCTTGAAGCCATCCGCATGGGAGCTGAAACTTTCCATCACCTGAAGAAGATCCTCAAGTCTCAAAATCTGAGTACTGCTGTTGGTGATGAAGGCGGATTTGCACCAAATCTTCAATCAAATGAAGAAGCCATTGAATATATAATCAATGCCATTGAAGCCGCTGGCTACAGACCCGGCAAAGATATCGGCATTGCACTGGACGCAGCAGCATCGGAATTTTTTAAAGACGGAAAGTATGTCTTTGCATCGGAAGGCCGTAATTTGTCGGCCGAAGAGATGATTGATTACTACGAGGGCCTGGTAGAAAAATACCCATTGTACTCCATTGAAGACGGTCTGGCAGAAGGGGACTGGGACAGTTGGGAATTGATGACCCAGCGTCTTGGCAACCGTATTCAGATCGTAGGTGATGATATTTTTGTTACAAACCCGGATATTTTCAAGAAAGGTATTGCCAGGAGTATTGGAAACTCCATTCTGATCAAGCTCAATCAGATCGGAACCGTTACCGAAACCCTTGATACTATACAAATGGCCAAAGAATCAGGCTATACAACCGTAGTTTCCCATAGATCCGGGGAAACCGAAGATACATTTATTGCAGACCTGGCAGTGGGTGTGAATTCAGGTCAAATTAAAACCGGTTCCATGTCCAGAAGTGACAGGGTATCCAAATATAACCAATTGATTCGGATTGAAGAAGAACTGGCTGACTGCGCCGTGTTCCCTGAAGATCTGTTTATTTAAACCAACAAGGATTCATGCAGAAACACCGTTCCATTGTCTTTTTGGTAATCTTTGTTTTCCTCATGGCTGGTACCAGAGGTGAGGCATTTGTCCCCCAAACGCCTCACCTCTTACATTTGGTGGTGAACAAGATCCGTCGTCCCCAAGGGATGACCGTTTCCCAGACCCGAAAAATAACAAGCCCTACAAATGTTGCAGAGCAAACCGAACCTGCACCGGACATTTACCTGCCGGAGACCCTGACCTATTTTTTCCCAGAGCATTTAAGATCTGATATCCGATCCGGACAAGTCAACCGGTTTTACCTGCTTTCCGACAAAGGGTTTGTCAAAGTAAAAGAGGGCAGGATAACTGCGCTTGAAAAATCTTTGGGAGAGTATTACACAGATCCTCTACTTTATAGAGATTATGAGGTCTTTACCCGTGTTTTGACCGAATCCGGCATTGATACTGAAAAGGTGACCTTCCAGAGGCTGGAAGGCAAAATTTGTTACCTGATCGGCCAGCCTGCATACGGCAGTGACGAGATGCCAGGACTTTGGATTGAAAAGGATAGTTTTTTTCCGGTACGCTACCTGGTCAAAAAAGGAAATCGTACCGTGGACATCCGCTATGGAAACTGGCAACGGGTGTCCAGAACCTGGTACCCCGTTGAAACCCGTATTCTTGTAGATGGTATATTGTTTGCAGAAATTGGTGTCAATCAATTTGAATTGACATCCGGGGCATCAAATCAACTGTTTGATATTGATGCGGTGTTACAGCAATATCCCCGGGCTTTGGAAAAAGGCCCGGAGAATACCGCCCATGACGGGGCGATTGAAAATCTTGACAAGGACGTTGATGAGTTTAGCAAGTTATATGACTAATTTTTTTAAAGTGAGGGATTGATGGCTGAAAATACCAAATACATTTTTGTCACAGGTGGGGTATTATCATCTTTGGGTAAGGGGCTAGCATCTGCAGCCATAGGTATGCTCCTTGAGAGCCGGGGCCTTTCGGTGACCATCCAGAAACTGGATCCTTACATAAATGTAGATCCCGGTACTATGAATCCCTTCCAGCACGGTGAAGTCTTTGTTACTGACGACGGCGCTGAAACAGATCTCGACCTTGGTCATTATGAACGGTTTACCAATGCCAAGCTGGGTAAGAACAATAACTTTACCACAGGTAAAATTTATCACCAGGTCATTTCCAAAGAACGGAAAGGTGAATATTTAGGCGGTACGGTTCAGGTTATTCCCCACATTACTGATGAAATTAAGCAGGCAATCACACTGGTATCCAATGCCACGGATGTGGTTATCGTAGAAATCGGAGGTACCATTGGCGATATTGAATCTCTCCCGTTTCTTGAAGCCATCAGGCAGTTCAAGGCTGATGCCGGCCACTCCAATGTGATTTATATTCACCTGACCCTGGTGCCGTATATCAAAACCGCTTGTGAAGTGAAAACCAAGCCGACCCAGCACAGTGTTAAAGAGCTAAGAAGCATTGGTATTCAGCCTGATATTCTGCTTTGCCGTACGGAAAGCTATCTTTCACAGGATATCAAAAATAAAATAGCACTGTTCTGTAATGTGACGCCGGATGCTGTTTTTACAGCCAAGGATGTAGACAATATCTATGAAGTTCCCCTGGTTTACAACAAAGAAGGATTAGGGGACATGATCCTAAAGAAGCTTAATATCTGGGCCCGTGCTCCTCGTTTGGATGACTGGCGGGAGATGGTGGAACGGTTCAAAAATCCCAGGAATACGGTTAACATCGCAATTGTGGGCAAATATGTTGATTTGACCGAAAGTTATAAGAGCCTGAATGAAGCCTTGACTCATGGCGGGATTGCCAATGATGCAAAGGTCGAACTGCAGTTTGTGGATTCCACCACATTGAACAAAGACAATGTGGCAGAGATCCTCTCTAAGAGTGATGGTGTGCTTGTTCCCGGTGGGTTTGGGTCCCGTGGTATTGAAGGCAAAATCTTAGCTGCTAAATACGCGCGTGAAAACAAGGTGCCGTTCTTCGGTATCTGCCTGGGTATGCAAATGGCAGTTATCGAAGTGGCAAGGCACCTGGCAGGAATGGAAGATGCCAACAGTGAAGAATTTGATCCCTATACACCTTATCCGGTAATTTACCTGATGAAAGAGTGGGTGGATGAACAGACCGGTAAGGTCGAAAAACGGGATGAAAGTTCTGATAAGGGTGGCACAATGCGTTTGGGTGCATATCCTTGCCACCTGCACGAAGATACTTTTGCCAAAGATGCCTATAAAATAGATGATATCTCAGAACGCCACCGCCACCGGTTTGAGTTCAACAATGAATACAAAGAGCGGTTGGTGGAATCAGGGCTTGTGATCTCAGGCTCTTCTCCGGACCACGATCTGGTGGAAATCGTTGAATTGAAGGATCACCCATGGTTCTTGGGATGCCAATTCCATCCCGAGTTTAAATCCAAACCCATGGTACCTCATCCCTTGTTCAGGGAATTTATCCGGGCATCCATGAAAAACAAAAAATAAGTTTTAAGCCCATGGCAAAGACGGCTGTCAAAGAAGACATTATAGTAGTTGAAACCGGGTTTGAAGGCAGCAATGCAGAGCAAATCCAAGAAATTCGATACTCCGTGTTTTGCAGGGAACAAAATGTGGATCCGGGCCTGGAACAAGACGGCCTGGATCCAGATGCCTGTCATGCCATCGCATATGACGGCGATACTTGTATTGGGACAGGACGAATACTGGCTGACGGCCATATTGGTCGAGTCGCTGTTTTAAAATCCTACCGCGGTAGGGGCGTAGGCCGGATGATTGTCAATAACCTTGTTATCCAGGCAGTTCAGCAAAAAATGACCCGGGTGTATCTCGGCGCCCAAATCCATGCAGTTTCCTTTTATGAATCTTTAGGCTTTACCTGCTATGGTTCTGAATATGAGGAAGCCGGTATCCAGCATATCCACATGGAAAAATTAATATAGGTTTACCATGGAAGAAACCGTTACTATCCCCAATGCAAATCTACAGCTTGAGGGACGGTTTGATGCGCATTCTGATAGTAGCAAAGCAGTAGTAATCACCCATCCCCATCCTTTATACGGCGGAAATATGGATAATGGGGTGGTTTGTCAGATTGCGTCTGCATTTCAAAATGCCGGCTATTCGACCTTGCGGTTCAACTTCAGGGGGACAGGTTTAAGTTCCGGGGCGTTTGACGATGGGAAAGGCGAGCAAAGTGATGTGCGAGCGGCTCTAACATGGTTGTCAGATAAGGGGTACACTCAGATTACCTTGGCAGGGTATTCATTTGGAAGCTGGGTAAACGCCCATGTGGTGTCTGATGGTATTGAAGTGGCGGATCATATCATGGTGTCCCCACCTGCAGCATTTATTTCTTTTGATTCAGTAAAGAATTTACCTTGTACAGGATTGATTATTACAGGCCAAAATGACGAGATTGCACCCCCGGATATGATTGAATCGCTTATTGTTAAATGTGATATTTCTCCCCGTATGGAGATCCTGGCTCACGGGGATCATTTTTATTCGGCAACCATGAATCAACTGTTTGATGCCCTGTCTGACTACCTATCTTAGCTGATACTTAAAGGTTTATCGATCGTATTTGCCAGCCTTATCTGCGTAAAACGCCTTCATCCTGGCCATATCTTCTTCCATATCGCCGGTGGGTTCAACCACAGGTCCGATACCACCCATTTTTTTCTGATAATCTACAAATCCACAAACAATGGGTACGCCTGCCTGGTGTGCAATTCTATAGAATCCGCTTTTCCATTCGGTAACGTTCTGGTATTCGCCTGAGCGGGTTCCTGACGGGGCAATGGTTACAATAAGGCGGTCAGCCTGCTTAAACTCGTCTGCCATGATCTGGACGGTATTACTTTTCTGGGAGCGGTCAATGGGAATGCCGCCAAGCCGTATGAGAAGATGCCTGAAAGGGCGGATAAACATGGTGTGTTTTCCCATCCAATGGACGGGAATTTGAAACTTAAATATAATCAGAAGAAAAAAGATAAAATCCCAATTGGTGGTGTGGGGTGCTGCAATCAGGATATATTTTTTCAAATTCGGCATTTTCCCATGGGTTCTCCACCCGAAGATGAAAAGCCCGATCACACCAATAATGTAAAACACCGGTTTGAGAACCGGGTTGCTTAAAAGGCTCGGCTTCAAAAAACGTCTCCAATCAATTGTTGGCAAATAAATTAGGTTGACCTATTTATACGGGTTTTGTGGAAAGAAGAATTGGGGTGGGAGTCTTTTTACAATAAAAATACAAAAATGGATCGGGATTATCAATATTCGCGTTATTAGCCAAGATAAACAGCCGTTTTAAGGACTTTAATTCAATGAACAGATGGCAAGTTTTCGCAATTTTTTTATACAACCCAAGGGGAAACTCTTGCCATCAGTTCAGGAAACGTATAACCATGTGTGAACTGCCGGGAATAAAACAAACAGATTGTGCACAAATTGAATTAAGCTTAAGGGAAAGTAATTTGGATCGAATCGATAAAAAAATATTAAACATCCTCCAGGAAAACGGGAAGACTACCAATGCTAAATTATCAAGGATGGTCGGAATTTCTGCACCAGCCACTTTGGAGCGGGTCAAACGCCTTGAGCTTTCCGGGGTGATTTCCCATTTTACTGCTGTTGTAGATCCGGAAAAAATAGGGTTCTCTATAACCGCTATTGTCAGTATATCCCTTAGCCTGAGCAAGCTGTCTTCCGTGGCCCGGATCAAAGAAAAATTCGCTGAATTGGAAGAAGTTGTTGAGTGTTACCAGATTGCCGGAGCGCAGGATTTTATTCTCAAGGTGATTGCCAAGGATCTCAAATCCTATGGCAAATTTATGAATCAGAAATTGACCCAGATCCAGGGAATCCAAAAGATCCAATCCTCATTTGTTATAGACAACTTGAAGGATAAAAAGGCACTTGTCCTGAATCCGGAAGAAGATTACAGCAATTAAGTAAGATACCCATTCTTTATAACGCTTCGGGGTATGGATCACACTCTTTGCCGAAGCGTTTTTTATTTTTACCTTTTTTGAACCAGTTTGATATTGATGGGAACGCCTGTTTGTTCCGTCAAAGTTTCCTCAGTTCTTTGCATAAGATGTTGCAAGTTTTTAATTTCGTCTGAAAACAGATCATCTTCCATCACAAGGGAAATTACCATAATATCTGTGCCGCCCTGGCGGATTCGTTCCATTGTGCAGTCAGGACAGTCAAGTTCCAATGCTGCCTTAAGATATTCTTTGACCTGATCCAGGGAAACTTTGATGCCTGAAATGATCATGTAGTTGTCTGCCCGTTCGGAAAGCCATTTTATCTTGGCAAAAGGGGAGTTGCAGCTGCATGGCTCTGTGATGAAGCGGGCCATGTCCCCAGTACGGAATCTGATCAGGGGAAACGCCCTGGCAGACAGGGTAGTCAGAACCAATTCTCCTTTTTCCCCTTTTGCTACCGGATTTCCTGTCTGAGGGTCTATTATTTCCGGCAGAATATGGTCATCATTGATGTGAAGGCCTCCTTGATTTTGGCATTCATGTGCTATGGCAGGGCCTGGAATTTCACTCAGCCCGTAATTAAGCCATACATCTACATGGAGCCGGTCTTCAAGGTCGGAGAT
>JAKSAU010001064.1 GCA_022361535.1 Desulfobacterales bacterium | reverse complement strand
TCTTTCTGCAATATTTTTGGCAAGCTTAAGATCTGTTTCAACAAGGAGAATTGAAAATTCTTCTCCACCAATCCGACAAAAAATATCTGAATTTCTTAAAGCAGGTTCGATGGTGGCAACAAATTCTTTCAATACCTGATCACCTGCAGCGTGCCCGTAGGTGTCGTTAATTTTTTTAAAGAAATCAATATCAAGCAACAGTAATGACAATGATGCATTATACCGTTTAGATCTTTCAATCTCTTTTTGTGTTGTTTCAGTGAAAAAACGCCTGTTTTTAGCACCCGTCAGAGGGTCGGTTATGGACAGATGCGCCAAATGGTTCTCAAGTTTTTTACGTTCAGTAATATCAACTACCAGAATAAAAATACCCTCAACTACGCCCTCAAATTCATGGGGAATATAAGAGACATCTAGAATGTAATTTTTTCCCAGATTTGAGAAATCCATCTCGAACCGCTGAGAGACTCCGGCCAGGGCATCGTTATATTTGTGCTTGACCCTGTTAAAGAGGTCTTCACCAATCAGGGATGATACATGTTGTCCAATGAGCTGGCTGGTGTCCTGTTCAAACATGATCTCATATTGCTTGTTCACAAATTGATAGCACAAGTTCCTATCAATATAGGAAATAACCGCGGGGACGCTGTCTATTATGATCTGAAGCTGTTCTCTGCTTTTTTCAAGTGCCAGGTTGGATTTAAGCAAGGCGTGTTCAGCGGTTACCCGTGCAGTGATATCGGTTGCAACAATAATCAAAGATTCAATGTCATCATTTTTGTCCTTTAGGACGGTCGCATAGAGGGCTCCCCATAGGGGCTTCCCTTCTTTGGTGATCAGCTTTCTTTCATTCTGCCAGGTGATATCGCCGGCTTTGATATGGCCTTCTAATTTACTCAAAGCTTCAGGCAGATCATCCGGGTGAATCAGATCTGTTATGTTTTTGGTATATAATTCTTGTTGTGTGTACCCCAGCAGGGTGGCGCATATTTTATTGGCATTGGTAATATTTCCATTAGATGATAGTAGCACTATTGCTGCCGAAGCATTGTCAAAAACGCCCCTGAAAATGGCCTCCCTTTTTGCCAGCGCTACCTCGGTTTGGGCCTGCTTATCGATAATGTAATGGAGTTCTTCGTTTGCTTTTTGGAGTTCAGACGTTCTTTCATCAATAATTTTTTCTAAGTTGTCGTTTGTCTGCCGTAACTCGTCTTCAAGCCTTTTTCGTTTGACGATATTCCACGTTCCATCCATGATCAAAGACAGTTGCTGGACATCTTCTTCTGTATAGTCCCCTTTTTTATTTCCCACGCCGGCAATAATTACAATTCTATCGTTATCAAATACCGGCAGATTCATATGGTTGCGTACTGGTACATGACCCTTGGGATAACCCCGCCGTAAAGGGCTTGTTTCATATTCATTGGTAATTATCGGTTTTCTTTGCCTTACGGCTTCTCCCCAAAGCCCTGTTTCAGATACTTTATATTCATCAGGATAGGTTTCTATGCAGCATTGAGGCATGACATTTTTTGACCATGCATGAAGATACAGTTCTGATTCGTTTTCACTTACAAAATATATATACCCAATTTCACTATCCGTAACTTTAACGCCGGCCTCCATAGCAAAATCAAGTATTCCCTTTTCTGAGCAATCAATCATCCGGGTCAATTCATACAACGTTTTAAAACGGATTTTAGCAAGCTCAAGCTGTCGGTCTAAATTCGTCAATCAAATTTCCTTTATTACTCATTTTGCTTCAGACGGTCCTAAGATTCAGTTTCCTTATTGCCCAATTCAGCCAACTTGAATACGTGTTATTTTTAGGATGATCTCTTTATAAAAATCGAACTATAACATAATTTTAACAAGAAAAACCATCTATTAAGCCTCTTATGTAGCTATCCTGGGCCGTTAAATACTTATCTATATTTGAGAGCTATCGTTTATGGACGTTGTCAATATGGGCTTATTTTGGTAGGGTCTCAGTTCAGCGAACGTTTCGAGAATTTCTGATCAGGATGGATTCATGAAAAAGAAAATATGGATGGTCATTGTTGTTTGGTTTGTACTCTCTGCACCTGTTGTTGCAAATGATACTCAAACTCAGACAGATGACTCTGGCAGCAAAGGCAGTAAAAGCGATATTAAAGTTGTTAAACAGTCGGAATTCAAAAACCAAATGTCCTATGCGTTAGGGTATGATATTTTCTCTCACGTAAGCGGCCAGGTTGATCTGGATATGGAATCCTTTCTCAAAGGAATTCAGGATGCACAAGCTAACACTCCGAAAATGGATGAAAACCAGATGCGCCAAATGCTGGCAGCTTATCAGCGTCTTGCCCGGCAAAAAGAACGCGAAAAATTTGAAAAGGTCCGATCAGCGAATCTGGCCCGCGGCGGGGTGTTTATGGAGGCCAATAAACTCAAAGAAGGAGTGGTTACCTTATCATCGGGTTTGCAATATAGGGTGATTAAGTCTGGCGACGGAGCGGTTCCCGGCCCTGATGATTCTGTGGAATGCAATTACCGGGGAACACTTTTGGATGGTACTGAATTTGACTCTTCCTACTCTAGGGGAAGGCCATCCATTTTCCAGGTATCCAGTGTGATACCAGGGTGGATTGAAGCCTTGACCCGTATGCCTGTAGGGTCAAAATGGGAATTGTATATCCCGGCAAACCTGGCCTATGGCGATAAGGGGGCAGGGGAGGTTATCGGCCCTGGGCAGACTCTTATATTTGAAGTGGAACTGTTGGGTATCCTTGATCCGTCTTAGGATTTCTTTTTGGCATCTACCCCGTATTTTTTCTTGTTTGAATTTAAGCGTAGTGCAGTAATCAAACCCTTGTCTTTGATGGTGTAAAAGGTAAGTTTACGCTTGTTCATGGAAAATATCTTTTCGCCATATCGGTTGAGTTTGTCCTGATCAATCTCAAATCCCAGGCCTGGTTCATGTGACGGGTATAAGATTCCTTGATCATGGGAGAACGGCTTTCGTAAAATTCCGTCTCGTTTTTCAATTGTCCATGACGGTGGATTGATGGGGTATTCCAAAGGTTTAATTCCGTTGAATCCTGAAGCAAGCAGCACCTGCAGGTTTACGGCAAACCCGATACCATTGGTCCAGGTGTGGGGTGTGAATTTCAAGTTGTGCTTGCGGCAGTGCTCAGCCACTTCCAATGTGTGGGCGATACCGCCGGTCATGATGGCATCCGGTTGAAAGATAGCGTAGCATTTTTTTTCAACCATGTACTTGAGTTCAGCCTTGCCATTGGTGTGGATTTCTCCGCCTGTAATCGGTATTCGGCTGTACTTTGTCAACTCGGAAAGCTGGTCATACTCATCCATGGGAAGGGGTTCTTCCAGCCAGGCCACACCCATTTCCGTACAAGCGTCTGCAAAGTACTTGGCCCGTTCAAGATCCCATAACGGGGCATCATTGATGATGGTTACCCGCCATCCCTGATTGGCATCCACCCCAATGGCCATATCGTCACCCACAGCATCAACAACCGCTTTGACATGGTCGATGTCAGTCTGGACATCAAAGTCATGGACCCGTATTTTGATTGTTTTAAACCCTTCGTCCTTTCGCTGGCGGGCCTCAAATACCCGTGAATCTTTATCCTTGATTTCACCGGTAGACGCGTAAAGTTCAACCGGTTCATTATGGCCGCCCAGAAGCTTATACACGGGTTGATTCTCAATTTTACCTTTGATATCCCAGAATGCAGGCTCAATCCAGTTTGCCCTGACCCCTAAATAGGAAACTTCCCTGAGCCTCTGGAGCATCAGGTCGATGTCTGTGGCATCGTGACCAATCAGGTAAGGGGCGATCAGATTTCCTAACCCTGATCGTTCAGAAGCTATGGCAGGACCAGCCGAATACCCTTGTATCCCGTCTTTGGTGGTGATGCGTACCAGATCAAATCGATTGTCAGTGGCAGGATAGCCTGGTATCCAGCTTGGGTAAAAAGGTTTGTCCAACGGTATTCTTACATGAAAGATATCAACCTGGGATATGATGCTCATGGTCTTGTCCTTTGTTACAGATTATATTTAATCGCTTGCAGACAATTGGCCACTGGCTGAGTTCGTATCAAAAACGTCACTCAGGCGTATATATATTACTTGATCTTTTTTTTTGAACGGTGCCCGGCATTGGATCGGGCACCTGTTTTTGTTTGGGATCGTTATGCTGCAAAATAATCCGGGGGAATGATTGCCCCTTGTTCTTCCCTCAAAGACGTCAGTTTTTGCTTCTGGTCTGACAGGATATCAAAAATTTGCTGCGGAATATTCTCTTCTTTAGCATAGGCTGCTTCTTGAAGCTCAATGCGTTCGATGATTTTATCCGCATAAAGGGCGAATTGCTTGTCATAAAGAGATTTGGGATAGTCCTTGTCAATGATCTCTTTAAACAAGGTTTTCAGATCTTCGTATTTAGGCAGGTTCCCAATGGGAGTGGACAAGTATTCCATTTCCCCGTGGGCATACCGTTCAAGCCATGCCAGCCAAGCTTTTACATCTTTTTTTTCTCCGAGCAGTTTATCTGAATCTCCTCCCCTGGCTTTATCGGTGAGAAAATAGTTAAGCCCGGCCATGACCGGTTTAAATTCGTCTTTTATTTTCGAATTGGCGAAAAATTTAAACTGGGCATCCATGTAATCCCCAAGTGCCCCTGGAATAAAAGGCGCATTGGCCCATGGGGCACGCTTGACACCTGATGCCCCAACTTCAGTCGCCGTAGCTGCTGATACGATACAGGCCCCGATTACCACACCGGCATCAGAAGTCTGGGCCACCCATACCGGCGGCATGGTATCCGCATCCCTGCCTGAGTAGGTAAATACCCGTGTCAGAACACCATCGGGGTTGTTTGCTTCAGGAGAAAAGTTTTCAAGAGATGATGACGCCAAGGTACACCTTGAATTCGGGTGGGACAGAGGGATTGGATCTCCCTTGTCATTGGTTTTGCCCTGTTGCCAGTCCCCTTGGAAATTGGTCCCTTTTTCCGGCTGGGATTCCATATTGCCTACCCAATGGGGTTTTAATTCGTTGTCAATTAGAACATTGGACCAGATTACTTCGTGGCCTGGTTTCCGCAACACTTTCATGAGCAGCGGATCTCCTTCCAAGTTCACGTCTTCAACAATACCGAAAATTCCGTTTTCCGGGTTAACAGAACGAATGCTGCCGTCATCGGCGATCCACATCTGGGCCAGGTCATCGCCTACAAATACGTTACCGGCCATGGCTGTGGTGGTTTTACCGCATCCGGACGGGGCTGCGCCCGCACACCAGGTTGTTCTTCCTCCAGGGCCGTGGATGCCGGTAATAAACATATGTTCGGATAATTCCTGGCCCCTGTTTGTATATACGGCTTTATCTACGGCAAAACGGTGGTTGCCTTTTTTGAGCAATAAGGTATTGCCTGCATAGGTGCATTTGTAAGAATATGTGGTTTGGTATTGACGGTCCATGAAAACACGTGCGTCGGGCAAGTCTTCGGTACGGTTAAGGCCTTCTGAATGGACGTTTGTGAAAAAGTGCCCTTTATCTGTTACTTCCTGTTCAAAATTATCATAGGCATTTCTGTATAACAGTTCTGCGCTGTGGGCCACATAGGCGGAAGACGTAATTTCCAGGGCCGGATTTGAAACAGGGGAGCCTACAGGCCCCCTCATATAGAATCCGACAATCATGGTTTGTCCTTTCATGATTCCGGCCATACTGGACTCAATGTCTTTTAGGGCATCTTCCCTTGTCATGCGGTTTGCAAGAGAAGAGATTTGATCCTCAGGATTGGCAATATAAAAGGTCCGGTCCACAATTCTGCCCTGTTCGTCTGCCAGGTCAAAGTGGACGGTATGGTTTTCCATTGCAAGGGGACGCTCTTCATTTTTATCAAGAGAAAGTTGACGGATAAACGCTTTATCCTCTGGAGACCCGGTATTGATAAATATCTTGTCCGGGTTGCACAGGACGATGGCATTGGCGATACGGACCAAAACATCCGTGTTCTGTATTTTTGAAAGTCGTGCCAGATGAGTCTCATCCATTTTTGATTTAAAAAGGTCTTGGGCCTGGGCAGGGGAATCGATTTTTCCGAGAGTATTCAAAGGGTCCATTTTTTAATATCCAGTATTAAAATATCTAAAGTTAACCTTCATTTAAGTGATTAAAAATCGGATCGTTAATAGAATTTCCTTCTAACATTTAATCAATAAAAATCAAATGGATTCTTACAAAATAATGAAAAAAAGAAATTTATTTATTGAACGGGAAATTGTATAAAAACAAACCGATATAAAAATGACTTTTTAAAAATAAGGAAATTTTTCAATGAATGGTAAAATATTTGCGGATTTACACAATCATACCCGTGCATCTGATGGGGATTTCTCTTCAGAGCGTCTTGTGGCCGGGGCCAAGGAAAAGGGGATTCGGGTATTGGGCGTTACCGATCATGATACCTTTGACGGGGTAGAGGCAGCCCTTGCAGCCGGTGAGAAATACGGGGTGCAAATATTGCCGGGGGTAGAAATTTCAGTTCGGTTCAAAAGATCTTTTTTTACAGGCACCCTTCATGTACTGACCTATTTTTCAAAAGGCCTGCTAAAAGACGAAGGGTTCTGCCGCAGGTTCCGGGCTCTTCTTGCCGGTGGCCGGGGAGAGGGGCTCGTTCGCGCCAGAATAAAAAAGATAAATGAGATCTTCGGACCTGGCGGTACATCGCCACTTTTGAGCCGAAATCTTACATTTGAGGACATTGCCGTATATGCAGACAATGCCTCACGTCGGCATTTTGCCCTGGCCTTGTCCGAACGGTTCGGCATTGAGAATAAGGAAACCATCAACAAAATCATCGGAAATGACAGCCCGGCCTACCTGCCGTCAGGAGTTGATCTGGGTGATGTGGCAAACTTTATTAAAAGTGAACCGGTTGTAGCGGTATTGGCTCATCCTGCTGCAGGATCATTTCCAGGTGAGGGCCACTACAAGGAAGTGCTCCCCCCTGTTGAAACCGTAGAAACCTTGCTGCCGGAATTCCTGGATGCAGGGGTTCAGGGGCTTGAAGTCTACTACCCCGGCCATACCGATGAACATCAGGAGCTGCTTTTAACCTGGGCTCAAAAACATAGTTTGCTTATCACAGGCGGATCAGATTGCCATGATGCATCTGAGCGTCCCCAGGGAGTAAGCGGTATCAGTGAAGTTGAATTTAACCTGCTAAAGGAGGCTGTCCAGTGCGAAGAGCAGAAAAAGAGATAAAAGATCAAACTGACATTGACAATATTATCAAAGATGCACGTGTTTGCCGCTTGGCTATGGCTGACAAAGACCAGCCCTATGTGGTGCCTTTGAATTTTGGTTATGATTATCCATATCTGTATTTTCACTCTGCCGCCCAAGGAAGGAAGCTGGATATCCTGGCAGACAACCCAAAGGTCTGCTTTGAGTTCGACAATATGGAAAAACTGGTCAAAAATAAAGTGGCGTGTGAATGGGGAGCTGCCTTTTCCAGTGTGATTGGTGACGGTGTGGCGGAACTGCTGAAAACGAATGATGAAAAGCAGCAGGCGTTGACTTGTATCATGGCCCAATATTCAGGGCGAACGTTTGAGTTCCCCAAAGAGAATCTGGCCAGAACCGCCGTCATCCGAGTTAAGATTTCAAAAATGACAGGAAAACAGTCCGGGTAAACAAGCAACGTTTGAAAACGTGTTTTTTTGCTTGATTCTCAGATGGGATTTAGATCTGGATCAGTCTTCCAGTTTTGTGGCAAATCGTTTGAGAAGCAGGGAGTTTCCCACCACAGAAAGGGATGAAAACCACATGGCAATGCTCGCAAACTCCGGTTTCAGGGTCAGACCGTACCAGGGATAGAGCAATCCGGCTGCTATTGGAATCATGAGTATATTGTAAATAAAGGCCCAGAAGAAATTCTGCTTGATGGTCAGCAAGGTCTTTTTACCTAAACGGATTGCCCGCTCCACATCCATCAGGCTGTTTTTTACCAATACGACTTCACCTGTTTCTTTGGCCACATCTGTACCTGATCCAATGGCAATACCGATATCTGCCTGTGCAAGGGCAGGGGCATCGTTAATCCCGTCGCCAACCATGGCCACTTTAAGCCCCTTTGCCTGCCATTGTTTGACTGTATTAATCTTGTCCTCCGGCATGACCTCAGCTTCTACCTGTGTAATACCCGCTTCTTTGGCAGCCCATTGTGCTGCGGCGCGGTTATCACCTGAAATAAGGGCTGTTTTTATCCCTGCCTTATGGAGCCTGCGGATTGCCTCTTTTGCGTCGGATTTGATTACATCTGCAAGGGCGATAACGCCTTTTACATGGCTATCCAGGCTGATATAGACAAGGGTTTTGCCTTCCTGTGAAAGCGCTTCGCCCTTGACCAAAATATCCTCAGGGATTTGATCGGTCTTGACAAGCTTCATGTTGCCTGCCTTAATAGATTGGCCGTCAAGCTCACATTCAATACCCTGCCCGGATATTTCATGTGAGCGGGCCGTTTTTTTAGGAACAATGTGTTGTTCTTTTGCTGCAGCAACCACAGCAGGTGCAAGGGGGTGGGAAGAATTGGCCTCGGCACTGGCTGCTAGGGTGAGCAGTTTTTCCGGCGACACACCCTGGGTCGGATATACCCCGGTTACTTCCGGCTTTCCCCGGGTTAGGGTGCCGGTCTTGTCAAAGAGCACCATATCCAGGCGGGAAATGTTTTCCAGGACAGAGCCTTTCTTGAACAAAATGCCCCGGCTAAGGCCTACGCCGCTGCCCACCATGATAGCCGTTGGCGTAGCAAGTCCCAGAGCACAGGGGCAGGCAATAACAAGAACAGCAATCATTAGCTCAAAGGCAAATAAAAACGGGGTGCTTGGGATGTGTCCGGCCAGCCCGGCAAACAGGTACCAGTAAAGAAAAGTGGAAAGTGCAATTCCTACGACAATCGGGACAAAAACATTGGAAGCCATATCTGCCAGCCGCTGGATAGGGGCTTTATCAGCCTGGGCATCTTCCACCATTTTAATGATACCGGCCAGTACGGTATCGTTTCCTGTCCGGGTGGTTTGAACTAAAATAGTTCCGGACAAGTTGATGGTGGCCCCGGTAACCTGCTGTCCCACTGATTTTGGAACGGGGAAAGATTCTCCTGTCAGCATGGACTCGTCCACCTGGGTTTCCCCTTCCAATACATCCCCGTCTACCGGGATTTTTTCCCCGGCCAGCACCCTGACCAGATCACCTTTTTCAACCATGGATGCATCACGTATTTCTTCTTTGCCGTCTTTTATGATCCTTGCCGTATCAGCATTTAAAGCAAGCAGTTCTTTTAAGGCTGCCCCGGTTTTACCCTTGGCATTGGCCTCAAGCATTTTTCCGATTAAAATAAAGGTGATAAGCATGGCGGAACTATCAAAAAAGACCGGTTTTGCAGGATCAAGGAAGACGAGTGAAAACAGGCTGTAAAAATAGGCTGCTGATATCCCCAAAGAGATAAGGACATCCATGTTTGCCATATGGTTTTTTAAAGAATAATAAGCGCCTTCATAGAAAGCACGTCCGGATACAAACTGGACCAGAGAGGCCATCGCGCACATGATGATATTGGTGGTTGCCATATCAAAAAGGCCAAGGTGCATGATGCCCATCATGGGTACTGTAATCCCTAAGGCAAATAAAAACCGGAACTTTTCTTTGCCTCCTTGTGCAACGTCATTTCCTTGCTCTAAGGTCGCGCTGTATCCTGCATCTTTAACAACATCAAGAATGCCTTTTTCATCAAGCACATTGGGATCATAAGTCACAAACCCTTTTTCAAGGGGCAGGTTGATGGCAGTGGTTTGCACCCCCTCAGTCTTGTTGAAGGCTTTTTCAATGGCCAAAGAGCAGTTGGCGCAATGCATGCCCTGGATATTAAAAGAAATATCGCAAAGCTTTTGGGGGTCTGTTTTTACTTCAGACTTTTCTGGCTCAGGCGCAACTGAGGACTCTGATTCGTCTTTCTGGGGAAATAGAGAGTACCCTTCTTCAACTATGGCTGCCTTAAGATCTTCCAAGTTGGTATGCTCTACAGCCAGGTCCATGCTAACCAACTCTCTTTCAAAGGACGCTTTTACATTGGTAACGCCGTCAAACTTTTCAAGGGCCATTGTAACGGCGCGTTCGCAATGCTGGCACATCATGCCGTAAACTTTAATCTCATGGGAACCGTTCATTTTTTTTCTCTTTATAACATTGTCCTTTAAAGGTGCTGCATCTGCCTGTCCAAAAAATCCGTATATCGTGGTTTACAGTCTGTAGCAGGAGGTCATGGTGCGGTTACATCTCTTTTACCGTAAATCCAAAGGCGGAGATATCCTTAACAATTTTCTCCATGTCCAAATCCTGTTCTGCGTTGAACTCGGCTTTTTTTCCTTCCAGGTCCACATGAACATCCGTTCCTACAGTTTCCAAATACTTTTTAACCCTTCCCACACAATGCTGGCATGACATGCCTTCAACACTCAGATTTTTTTTCATGGTTATTCTCCTTACTTTCTGCCATATTTGTATACGGTCTCAATGAGTTCATTTATCTTTTCCTGTCCTTCACCTTTCTGGATGGCGGAAGTAACACAGGATTCTACATGACGTTTCATAATAATTTTTGACACCCCGTTAAGGGCGTTTGCAGCTGCCGCGATCTGGTTGATTATATCAATGCAGTATTTTTCATTATCAACCATTTTGCTGATTCCCCTGATCTGCCCCTCAATTCTTTTTAACCGGGTTGCAGCCTCTTTTTTTATTTCCTCATTGATCATCTGCCATATGCCCCTTTTTATGTTTTTTACCATACCCCGGTAGGGTATAAGAAAATTAAAACCAAATTCTGGACTGTCAATATTATGATAGGGAAAAAGTTTGGCCTGCCTGTTTTTTTTGTGTTGGTTTGGCTGTATAGTTGAACAATAAAAATAACCACATCGGATACCTGACCTGTGGTGAGACGTTCCAGGGTTCCATATACATAGCAGTAACTTCAAAGGCCAGAAAACAAAGGGGGAAACCAAATGTTCATTAACGGTAAATGGGTAGCGGCAAAGAGTGGTAAAACGTTTGAAGTATCTAATCCCGCTGACGGAAAACTCATCGACCACGTCCCTGACGGGGGCAGGGAAGATGCGCTTGCTGCCGTTGAGGCAGCCTATGGTGCATTCTCTTTCTGGTCAAAAACAACGGCTTATGAAAGGGCTTCCTTTTTATATAAACTGCATGGGCTCATGATGGAAAATCATGAACACCTGGCCAAAGTGATGACCCAAGAGCAGGGCAAGCCTATTCAGGCTGCCCGCAATGAGGTCAGATATGGCGCTGATTTTTTACTCTGGTTTGCTGAAGAGGCAAAACGGATATACGGCAGGACCATCCCGTCAGCCCGAAGCGATCAAAGGTTTTTAGTGGCCAGGCAGCCTGTCGGTGTGGTGGCTGCCATCACCCCCTGGAATTACCCGGTATCCATGATCACCCGGAAAATGGCCCCGTCTTTGGCTGCCGGGTGCACCATTGTAATGAAACCGGCCGAAGATACGCCCTTGTGTGCCGTTGAGATGTTGAAACTGGTAGAACAAGCCGGTATCCCCTCCGGTGTGGTCAATTTGGTGTCAGCAAAGGATCCAAAGCCTGTCGGAGATGTCTTTACAACGGATAAACGGATTGCAAAACTAACCTTTACCGGATCTACACCCGTCGGTAAAATGCTGGCTCGTGAGGCAGCCTCATCAATGATGCGTGTATCTTTAGAACTTGGTGGGCACGCCCCTTTTATTGTTTGTAAAGACGCCAACCCGGTTCTTGCAGCCAAAGGCCTTTCTTTGGTCAAGTTTTTAAATACAGGCCAGGCCTGCATTTG
>JAKSAU010000505.1 GCA_022361535.1 Desulfobacterales bacterium | reverse complement strand
TTAGTTTTGTTGTAACTAAAACTTAACGAATGGATCAAATAAAATTGAACAAACTGTTTATACTCCGCATAACGCTTGTGTCGGCTATGGGAGGTTTGCTTTTCGGTTACGACTGGGTTGTAATTGGAGGGGCTAAACCTTTTTATGAACGCTTTTTTGAAATTGCAACATCCCCTCATCAACAGGGGTTTGCCATGAGCAGTGCATTGATTGGTTGCTTGTTTGGAGCTTTGATCTCAGGGTTTTTGACTGATTGCTATGGACGTAAATATCCATTGATTGGTGCTGCTGCCTTATTTACAATTTCGGCAATTGGGACAGGAATAGTTGATGCATATTCTCCTTTTATTTTCTACCGCTTGCTTGGAGGTCTTGGGATAGGTCTGGCATCTGCAATATCGCCTATGTATATCGCAGAAATTGCCCCTGCAAATATGCGGGGACGCTTGGTTGCAATTAATCAACTAACCATTGTAATTGGTATTCTGGCAGCTCAGGTTATAAACTTTTTAATTGCCGAAGAAGTTCCGGAAAACGCTTCGGATAACTTTATTCTGAATTCCTGGAACGGTCAAATAGGCTGGCGATGGATGTTTTGGGCAGAAACTGTTCCGGCATTTTCCTTTTTCCTTTTGGCCTTTTTTATTCCTGAAAGCCCACGATATTTAGTCAAGTCGGGTAACCCAACAAAAGCTTTTCAAATTCTGGAAAAAATTGGAGGTAATGCGTATGCTTCTTCCGAAGAAAAAAGTATAACAGATACTTTAAAAGAAGCTAAAGCCAAGGTAAACTGGGGAGAATTGTTTTCAAAGAAAGTACGTCCAATTATGATTATTGGTATTGTGCTGGCCGTTTTTCAGCAGTGGTGTGGAATAAATATCATCTTCAATTATGCTGAGGAAATTTTTACGGCAGCTGGTTATTCAATAACTGATATGCTATTCAATATTGTAATTACAGGTGTAGTTAATTTGGCTTTCACTTTGGTTGCAATGCAAACTGTTGATCGTTTGGGGCGTCGTAAGTTAATGCTGTTTGGGTCGCTTGGTTTAGCCATTATTTATGTATTGCTTGGCTCTTCCTATTTCTTTGGGCTGAAGGGGTTTGTTGTATTGTCGATGGTTGTGGTGGCGATTGCAGTTTATGCTATGTCACTCGCTCCAATTACCTGGGTGGTTTTATCCGAGATTTTCCCAAATAAAGTTCGGGGTGCAGCTATGGCAGTGGCGACAACTTCACTGTGGATCGCCTGTTTTGCATTAACCTATACTTTTCCAATTCTGAATAAATTATTGAACGCTAGCGGAATTTTCTGGCTTTATGCTTTTATCTGTTTGTCAGGCTTCTTATTTATACTGAAAAAGTTGCCTGAAACTAAAGGAAAAAGTCTCGAACAGATTGAAAAAGAGATCACAAAATAGACTTCAATAAGAATTAATAAAATAAGATAGATATGAAAGTTAAAGCATGGTATGAAGAAGTTACGATTCCAACTTATGGAATTGGCAAGCCGGAGAAAAATCCGATGTTTTTGGAAAAGCGGGTTTATCAGGGGAGTAGTGGTGTCGTATATCCACATCCGGTAATTGAGAAGATTTTAGATGAAAAAGAAGATAAAATTTGGAATGCGATATTCCTGGAAAATCAGTATTTGAAAATTATGATTTTGCCGGAGTTGGGCGGTCGTGTTCAGATGGCCTATGATAAGACCAAACAAAGGCACTTTGTGTATTACAACCAGGTGATTAAGCCTGCATTGGTTGGTTTAACCGGGCCGTGGATTTCCGGAGGAATCGAGTTTAACTGGCCACAGCATCACCGTCCTTCAACTTACGAGCCGGTTGATCATCGGATTGAAGAAAATGCAGATGGAAGTGTAACGGTGTGGTGTAGTGAATTGGAGCGTATGTTCCGTACGCGCGGAATGGCCGGTTTTACCTTGCATCCTGACAAGGCTTACATGGAAATTAAAGTGAAACTGTACAACCGTACTAATCATCCGCAGACATTCCTGTGGTGGGCCAATCCGGCAGTAAAAGTGAACGATCACTATCAATCTGTTTTCCCACCTGATGTGCATGCTGTGTTTGATCACGGAAAGCGCGATGTCTCATCTTTCCCAATCGCAAAAGGGACTTATTATAAGGTGGATTATTCACCCGGAACTGATATTTCGAGATACAAAAATATTCCTGTGCCAACTTCTTACATGGCT
>JAKSAU010001077.1 GCA_022361535.1 Desulfobacterales bacterium | reverse complement strand
CCTCAAAGTTTTAACTTGTACTTATTCTACAGGCTTAACGCTTATCTCAGCTGACACCCCAGAGCGAAGCGGCGGGGTGTTCAGCTGAAGATACATGTTGGGACTTACTTAATTGGATTTTCACGAGCTATTTTTTGTAAACTTGGCAACACTGATTTAAAAGTCCCACAATCTTCAACATACTCTTGAAGTAAACACATAAACCCATTTTGTTTTAAGCTGATGGTATCAACATAGCTCGGTTTTTTATGACTGGACACAAATACCCAAAAAAAGAAACCACCGCCCGAGAATTCGATTATATGATGTCCATTCTTTTTATCCACATGAGGTAATGTAATCATTTTCTGCCATCCATCATCGTTTTTATATTTTACAACCATGATCGGATAGGAACTGTCATCAATTTGATTGCTTTGGTATAGATTCAAGATCTTGTTGAAATGTTTATCAATTAACAGGTACTTACCGTTTTTGAGTTCAGCGAAATGACTTCTAAGTATGCAAATAAATACAAATTTTTGGAACTTTAGAAAATCAACATTATGCAAAAGCAATGTCTCTTTTATTTCATATCCTCCAATGCTATTAACCAGCTGCCGTTTTATCGCTTTATATTCAGAGGAATTAGGTGATCTATCAGTAAGTATCAGACTTGAGTAATGATCATATTTTTGTGATTCTTTTTCGCAAGATTCGCATATGATTTCATCGTAGTATCCTTTTTGTTTTTTTGATGCTCGATTTTCATGAAGCCGAATATCAACAATCTTATGCCTATCATTGTACATACCTTTGTACATCCATTCTGGTATCAAATGGCTTTTTTTGTGAAATTCTTCAACTTCAGACGAACATAAAGGACAGATTTTCATTGAATATCTAAAATTTTAGGTGTCTCAACGCCGGGTTTCAGTGGCCGCCTTGCAAGGTTTTTGAGTTCACGGAGGATTTGCCAGGAATTTGAATATTTGACCTCATCGAAGGCTAGATGGCGGTCCACTGCAAACCCTTGTTAAATGTTTCGAACTTAATTTGATGGTACCAACTTGTAATTGTCAATCTTTACGTCATAGTTGATTTTTTTCTTGTAGGCTTTTCTTTTGTAATACTTTGTTGAATTTGGATACTTTGATGATACTTTATAGACACTTGTATTGTCGCATCTCCCCTGTGCTTCGATCCAATGAATTGTATTTCCAACCATGACTATTGATCCGGAAACTATCAACGTAGTAGGACCAATAACAGTCAATCCGATGAGAACATCCACTCCATCTTTTGCATTTGGTACCAATTTGGGATCAGGCTCAAAAGTGTTTTCTTTCAACTCCAGTCTTTTTGTGATTAAATTGCAGTGATGGGCTTGGTATTCAGATACTTTAGGTGTGTAAAGACAAGAATGAGTCAACAGGAGGAAAGTAAACACAATCAGTAATCTGAATATCCGAATAGTCATTTTATATTTTGATTGGTTGTAAATACATTTAACGCCGGGTTTCAGTGGCCGCCCTGCAAGGTTTTTGTGTTTATGAAGGATTTGCCAGGAATTTGGATATTTGACCTCATCGAAGGCTAGATGGCGGTCCACTGCAAACCCTTGTTATAGCGGAGTTTTATATGTTACTCGGATATTCGTTGATCCATAAAACATCTTCCACTTTGTTTTCCTGATATATCCATTTATTCCAGTTTTCAACAATCCAGGTTCTGGAAATGGAACGATTTTCATTGTTAAACTTTGCTTCCTTGGGTAATGCCAATACTTTTATTCCTGACTTATAACCAGTACTGACCATTAAAGATAATTTGCATTCGCTATGCGGATCTTCTACTATCATATAATCGACAATATCCTCGTAAGGATATTTCGCTGGAAATCGAAAAACAGTACCTCGCCACAACTCTCTTTCTGTTGAATCAATCAGTTTTTTCCACATTGTTTTTAAAGCTATAACGCCGGGTTTCAGTGGCCGCCCTGCAAGGTTTT
>JAKSAU010000196.1 GCA_022361535.1 Desulfobacterales bacterium | reverse complement strand
AGGGTTGTTAGTGAACCTGATGATTTGGAGAAGTTTAAGTTTCCTTATTTTTTGAAGGTTGATTCTCCAGGGCATAAGAGTGATATGCATGGTGTTTTGAAGGTTGAGGATTTGGAACATGCGGCTGAGACATTGAGTTGGATGCATAATAAGTTTCCTGAGAATAAGATTGTTGCTCAAGAGAGTTTTTCTGGGATTGAGATGATTGTTGGGATTAAGTCTGATGAGGTTTTTGGTAAGTTGTTGATGATTGGTTTTGGTGGTATTTATGCTGAGGTGAAGAGGGATGTTTCTTTTAGGGCTCTTCCTGTTTCGAGAAAAGAGATTGCGCAGATGTTAACTGAGCTTTCTAGTAAGGGGATTTTTAATGCGCGTGGTAAAAATTATGATCTGAATAAGTTTGTTGATTTGATTGAGAGGGTTTTGTTTGTTTGTGATAAGAAGGGTGTTAAGGAATTAGATTTGAATCCTGTTATGGTTGGGGAGAAGTGTTCTAAAATTGTTGATGCTCGTGTTAAAATTTAATTTTGTTTTAGATTAGTTGAATAGTTGTTTTGTAGTGTAATAGTTTTTTTAAAGTTTAGTTGTTAGTTTTTTGTTTATGGATATGGAAGAGAAGGGAGATATTGTGAGGTCTGCTATGCCAATTTCTAGATATTTAAGAGGAGATGACGTTAGAGGAGTGGGAGATATCTCTGTTCATAAGTTGTTTTGTGAGAGGTCAAAAGTTGTTATAGATTATTTAGAGGGTATTCGTAATATTTTTTCTGCCGTTGAGAGATGTGATAGTATTGGAGCTGATATGAAATATATGGATAAATTTAGAGATGTTTATGATTTTATATCAGGTTCTAGAGAGGCAAATTATGGTAATATTTCTGATGCTATAAAATATGTTGATGGTGTGATTGAGCAAATGCAAGAGTTTAGAGATAATCCAGAGTATATGAGGTCTTCTGTTCAGGGTGGTTTAGCAGAATTTTTAAAGAAGATTTCTGATACTTTTGTTGAAGATGCTACTGTTTATGGAAGTGTTGCTGATCAGCCGGTTTCTCATATCGCTTCAAAAACGATGTTTCCAGAAATTCATTGGAAATAATTCTGTT
>JAKSAU010000794.1 GCA_022361535.1 Desulfobacterales bacterium | reverse complement strand
TTCTTGGACGCTGGTCACCGCTTGAAAGGCATTTCCAGATCCTTATCTGGACGCTTTTGTTCAGCTTGGCTATGGGGTTGTTTCTGGTGCATGGCTGGATTGTTGAAGCATGGATTGCACACCTGGTTTCAGGGGTTATAATAGCACTTCCTATTGCACTGGCTGGCCTTTTGTTCGATCATACATTTCTTTTAAAAAAGTCATCACGTAAAACAACCGGTGAAAAGACCTGCAAACTTAAATTAACGAGTCGCTACACCGGCTGCTTTTTAGTGACGAACCTATCCATGCTGGCTTTTCTTGCAGCTATTATCCTTGATAGAATCTGAAACCCAATCTCTTTTTTGATCCGTTGGGTTGTTCTATAGCGGTTCTTAAAATATGTTCGTTTATAATGCGGGTAGGTTAATTATCGGTAGCAACCTCAAGTTACGGTATTGCCGTTTGAGCACTTAGGCCTGTTTGTTCTAAGAAGACGGCATCAGGCGTATTTTTGTAAAAAATACGGCAGCCGTTTCTTAGAATAAACTGGCCGGTATTTGTATATGGGATGCCCTTGTTCTCCAGGCCAATCGGAAATTAAATTTTGAGCGTTACTATAATTTAAATATGCTTTTGGCAAATCAGCTTATTTGATTGAACATGGCTACTCGAACTGCTTGGCAAGCTGTTCATACCCTTCTTTATAAAGGTCCTCTATCGGGATAAATCGTAAGGCTGCTGAATTGATGCAATAGCGTAATCCAGTTGGTGCAGGACCATCGTTAAATACATGGCCCAGATGTGCATCCGCAGCTTTGCTTCTTACTTCTGTCCGGGTCATGAAAAAGGAAGTGTCCTTTTTTTCAACGATTTCCTGGTCGTCGATGGGTCTTGTAAAACTGGGCCATCCTGTTCCGGAATCAAATTTGTCTTTTGATGAGAACAATGGAATTCCCGAGATAACATCCACGTATATACCGTCATGTTTATTGTTCCAGTATTCATTTTTAAATGCAGGCTCTGTACCGTCCTCACGGGTCACCTTATACTGGATTGGGGTCAAAATTTGCTTGAGTTCTGCATCGCTTGGTATGGATTTGACCGGACCGGTATAACCGGCTTGGCTTTGTTCTGATTTAATAGCATCGCTGCCCTGTTTGAGTGCCATGACGCTTTTATTATCCCATACTGTTGTGATAAAGCGGTCCCTGCCTGATCCGGCCCGGTAGAATTTATACCTGATAGGATTTTTTTTGTGGTAATCCTGATGGTAGTCTTCTGCAGGGTAAAATTCGCCGGCTTCAACCACTTCAGTGGCAACAGGTTTGTCAAATATTCTTGCCTCATCTATCTGTTTGATTATGGCAAGAGCTTGGTTTTTTTGATCAGGAGAATGATAGAAAACAGCCGGTCGGTATTGGGATCCCCTGTCAACAAAAGATCCACCTTTATCAGTCGGGTCAATCTGCTGAAAGAAAATTTCCAAAAGTGTCCAATAAGATACATTGTCTGGATCAAATCGTATTTGGACAACCTCAGCATGGCCCGTACTTCCGGATGACACTTGTTCATAGGTGGGGTTGTCCACATAGCCGCCCATATACCCGGAAACGACATCATCGATACCCTCCAGGCCTTCAAACACGGATTCTACGCACCAGAAACATCCCCCGGCAAAGGTTGCAATTTCAGTATTCTTCATTGTTATTTCCTTGGATTGGCTGATTGAAATGCTATGGGGTATTACCAACATTCCAATGGAGAGCAAAAGCCCCGTCACAAATTTGAACAAACGGGAAAAAAACATTTCGTCCTCCTAAATTTTAGTTAAGACTAACTTTAGGGTAGGCATTTTTCGCCCGGTTGCAAGGGCAAAGAATTACAGATTTTTTTCAGTGTGAATAATGGCAGATAGCCCTGCATGAAGATCCTGGATGATGGTATTGGCAGATATGCCTAACCGCCGGGCATTGGAAATATCAAAAACAGCATTGTCCACCGCTGTTTTTTCTCCGCCTGTACCGCGAATCTGGAGATGATGCTTTTTTACTAAATCTTCAAGAAGGGTGGGACGCTGCTCCAGTTTTTTCAGACAGATGTGTACACCCGCCCGCATGGACGTTCCAATATTGGTAGGGCAGGCAGATAAAAACCCTTTTTTAGGATCAAATGTAAAATCCATATGGTGTTCAAGTGCATTTAGACCTGATACGAGGCGATTGAACACGCCTGAAATGTCAGAATCGTAATTTAAAGCCATGACCCGTAAATGGTCTTCTTCATTAACCCAGATTCGGAATCTTTTGTCACGGCTTAAAAAAATGCCCCGGCCCAAAGGATAGTCGCTGTTCATACCGGCGGCATCCTGGAATCTGTCTCCTTTGGGAAATACCTCGTGTTTAATGAGACGAGCTTTAAACACTGTTTCCGGAAGTTGGGCAAAAGAAATATACTCTCCGGCAAGATCGTCAGGTAATGCATCCGTAGCCGTCTTCACCTTTTGCTCCACCATAATCCGGTCCTCTTTATTCATATTGCATGAAAATGGAAGGGGATCAATATTTCTGGCAACCCGTATTCGTGTAGATCGAATATAAAGCTTTTCCGGATCTACAGGGGGCAGGTTTATTTTTGTTATATCCGGTTGATGAAAATGATCCGGCTTAAGGTTGTGGTATTCCTCGATGATGGGATCAAAAACCTGCGCAAAAGTATCGTAGGATTCCTTGTCCCCGGCATAGATCCCAATGCTGGAATCTTTGTTTACAACACCTGACTTGATTGCTTTTTCAAGGGTAAAACCGGATGATGTTTTACTGTTCTTAAGTTCTGAAAAAAGATTTTGGGGTAAATGCTTTTTTACCAGGGCCGAGGAAGAAGGGTGAAATTTAGGAAAAATGGAATCAGCTTTCATACCGGGAAGACTGTGAGGAAATCCCTCTGGCCAAGCGGGTCTGGATTCTATCCAGGACAATGCATTCGGCGTGGCACTTGGGCAGTTCCTTTTTAAACTCGCAGTTCAGGCAGGGGCTTTTGGTTAAGTAACCTACCTCAAAATCAAATACGTCTCTTTTTATCGGATTGTCCATTGCCTTTTTCAATTTCCATTTAAATAAAAGCCTTTATATCATTTTCTCCATGCAGCGGTCAATATCTGTGCTTATGTCGCCAGAAAATCCGGCCAGTATGCAAAATACCTTCAATTCTTGAATCTGCAGGTGATTTTATTTTAAATTTAGAGTAAATATAGATCATACTTTTTAATTTGTTCTGACCCATTAACATTCAAGGGGGTAAATGTGGATTCTATTCAAAACCAGATTATCAGTTTAGGGGAACAAAAATATGCAATTCCCCAGGAGAACCTCAAAGAACTTGTCAGAATACCTGCTGCTGACGTTAAGAATAAAATTGATAAAGTCGGCAACCTGCCTGTTATAAAATTGCGGGAGGAATTTCTTCCTTTGCTTGATCTATCAGATGTACTGGGGATTCAAAAAACATATCTGTCTGCCAATGGAGAAATTAAGGTGGACAGGAGAAGACAGATTGCTGATCGCAGATCATTTCAGCATAAAACCGATACCAGCACCGCTGACTCAAGACAAGAAGAGGCGTTTATAGACAGGCAAAGACAAGACAGGCGAACAAACCCTGAAAGTGCTGTAAACATTGCAGTCGTTTTTTCAGAAGTATACAAATACGGACTTGTTGTGGATAAATTTTATGACTCTGAAGAACTAAAATTGTTTTCACCTGGCAGATTTTTATCCAAAAGCGATATTTATTTAGGAACCACGATTCTTAAGGATGATAAAGCCTGTCTTGTTTTAGATATTTTAAATATTGGCCTTACTGCAGGGCTTTCTCAAATCAGTGAGAGCGTTAAAGGCTTAGATTCAGGTTCCGTATCAAGCGAAAACCCTGATCTTGAAAATTATTCTCTTTTGACATTCAGAAATTCTGAAACAGAATGCTTTGCCGTGGACCTTGAATTTGTTGAACGGCTGGAACGATTTAGCCCCTCAGATTTTGAAAAAATAGGAACAGATGAAGTCATCCAATACCGGGGGAAGGCACTTGCATTAATTGAATTATCCCAGGTTGTAAATTGTTCTTCCTTAACCGGCAGAGAAAACCAGGAAGTCGTTGTTCTCAAAAATGACGGATTCCTTACCGGCCTTAAAGTTTACCCACCGGTCAATACTATTGAAAGCCGCTTAAAATTGGATAAATCAACATTTAACACACCACCGGTAATGGGCTCAGTAATTTTGGACGGCAATACAACCCTTCTGATTGATGTACCGGCAATGCTGAAAGGCGTAAAAGAAAGATTAAATAAGTAAACCAATATCATCCTTTTTTATGGTTGACGAAGTATTCAGCCATCACTTTGAGGCTTTCCTTGCGCAGGATACCGCTGGTTATTTTGGGTTTGTGAGGTGACTGCCTGAAAACCGTCTCGCTGCAGTGGCTGCCTTCTTCGTCCAGAAGGGCGCATAGGTCGATATCACTGGCTCCGTATACGAGTCTGCCGACCTTTGTCCATACCATCGCACCACAACACATAAAGCACGGCTCACAATTCGAATACAGCGTATAGTTTGATAAGTCGGTAATATTAGTCTGGTTGCAGAACCTGCGCAAAAGTCCGGCTTCAGCGTGGTAGGTCGGATCTGTTTTCGTATAGATTTGGTTTTCATTTTCAAAGACAATTTTATCATCTTTTACAAGTACGGCACCGAATGGCTCATTGCCATTGGACACCGCTTGCTTAGCCAGTTCAATTGTCCTTGCCATGAATATTTCATCGATCGTCATATCTACGGCTCCCAGGATTGGATTTCAATGATATTGCCTTCCGGATCCTTAAAATAAACAAATACCAAAGTGCCGATCCCCGGCACGTGTTTTTCAGTTACTTTTCCCATGGCCTGTCCACCGTGGGCCAAAGCCTTTTCATAGGTTTGTCTTACATCATCCACCTCAAAGGCAATGTGGGTAAATCCCTGATGATTGGCCATTGTATTGGGGGTGTCAACCATCTGCTCATAGGTAAATATCTCAAGGGTTGGGCCGTCGTCACCGAATCCCGGCAGGACCAGGTGAGCTCCTTTCAGCTGTGCATTTGACAGACCTGTGGCACGGTCTAACCAGGCGCCGGAATAAGATCGTTCCGGTGGTTTAATGCGGCATTCAAAAATCTGGATATAAAATTCAGCCAGCGTTTTCCAATCCCGGGCAGCAATATTGGTATGGGCATATTTCATTTGGTTATCTTTATTAAAAGGTTAAGGTTTCACCGTCTTGAGGAATCATAAATTGCTCTGAAGTCAGGTTGGCTGCATCAGCCAGGGCTTTGAGTTCCTGCCTGCTTACCGTGGCATGGTCCAGGGCTTCCATGTGGATGGCCACGACCGTGGCTTTAGGGGCAAGGCCGCAAATATCAATGGCCATTTTTCCATTCATTACTATGGGACCGCTGTCTTCTAATACCGCACCGCAGCAATGGGGAAGAATGATATCCGGGTGCTCGGTTTTAAGGACCGCTTCGACCTCATCGTATAGTATGGTATCTCCGGGCCAGTAAAGGGTAGGCTCGTTTTCAGCCTTGAGCAAAAAACCTGATACAGACCCAAGAATTTTTTGCCACTTTTCATTTCCTGCATGCTGTCCTGGGGTGCGAACAATCTTGATTCCTTGCCACTCTGTTTGGTCCTCAATCGAGGTGACCTTAAGAAATCCGCTTTCCTTAATGCTGTCTTCATATTCCTTTGTGCAGAAAATGGGCATATCTTTTGGTAAAAGCTGTCTGGCTGCAGCGTCAAAATGATCTTGGTGCACATGGGAAACAAGCACCATATCCACATTGCTTAAAATGTCTTCCACTGGCAGGGGAAGTTCAACGGTTGGGTTTTTTTCGTTTCCTGCAAAGGATTCAATGCCGTGTTTTAAAGAGAGCATGGGGTCGGTCAAGATGGTTTTTCCAGCCAGTTCAATTTTCATGGTGGCATTTCTTATCAGTTGAATTTTCATGGCGTTTTCCTCTTTAATCAATGCAGACAAAACCATACCGGTTTTGGGGTTCATCCTTATCCTTCAAAGGATAGCAGGGTAAGTCGTTTAAGGCCGCGGTTCTGTATACGTCGATCCCGAATATGGCCTCACAGGGTCTGACTTTTAGAGGCTGGATGCATTCGTTCCCCTCATCCACTGCACAGGCTTTGCACAGGCTGCAGTATCGGATACCAAAGGCCAGGTGGTAACCGTCTAGAAAAGCCTGGCGTTCAATTTTCAATACCGCACGGCTTACATCGTGACCGTCGTGCCCATGTACCAGGAGAATTTTATCGTATTTTTTGACCATGGCCATCCGGTCGTTCAGGTTTGTATCCCGTTTTTGGCACTTGTAGCTTTTGTTATCATGATTTTCACATCCCCAATGGCATTTGAGCAGGGCCCGAATGTCAAAAACCATCTGTTCTTGTGACAATAACTTCGCATTGACCATATTCATTTTTTTGGCCAGTTCAATATATTTTTCCATAGCTTCTCCTTGGGGTAAGTTTGGCTTTGCGGTTGAATTATCAGACAAACCCCTTTATTGTCTATGGACATTAATCAAACATTGCGTTCAATATTTTCGAACGCTGGAGCCCGTATGGAATTATACCAGATCCGATCTTTCATTGCCGTGGCAGAGGCGTTGAATCTGACACATGCAGCAAAGGCCACACACCAAAGCCCATCGGCAGTAAGTTCCCAGATCAAGTCCCTGGAGAACGAATTTGGTGTGGTCCTGTTCAAACGAAGTACAAAAGGAATGACCCTCACCCCTGAAGGAGAGCATTTGCTGATCTCGGCAAAAAAACTTGATGGGGCGGCGAAAGATCTGTCGGGCAAAGCCAGCCGCCTGAGCCAGACCTTGTCCGGAACTGTGAATATAGGAATCAATACAGATCCGGGGTATTTAAATTTGTCCGGGTTGAGTCAATGGATGTCAGAAGCTCTGCCCAAAGTGTCCTTAACTTATATTGAAACTCAAACCTATTCCACCCCTGGCATACTTAAAAAAGGAACTATTGATCTTGGGTTCCACTTTGGGCAGTTTCACGAGTTGGGAATCCATTCCCTTATCCTGGCCAAATCTCGTATCCGTGTTGTTTTACCAGCAGGTAAAATTTCTGGGTTAGCAAATTCACCACTGGCTGAACTGGTTAAGTTTCCCTGGGTATGGACCCGACATGCCTGTCCTTTTCACAGCGCCTTTCAAGAACGTTTGGACAGGGAAAATCTAAAGTTGAAAGCGACTGCTGATGCCGTGGATGAAAAAATAGTTGAGGAACTTGTCAAATCAGGTACTGGTGCTGCACTCATGCGTGAAGACCAGGCTTTAAAACTGGTGGACAACGGTTGGGCTGTGTTTTGGGACGGCCCTGAAGATGCTCAATTTGATGACGCAGTCATGGAAATTCCTTTGTGCCTGGCTTGTCTGGATAGCCGAAAGGAGGAAAGGCTTATCGCAGCATTTTTATCTGCAATTGAAAAATTCAAACACATTCCTCTCACGTAAAGGGGCAGCTATATTCTTTTTAACAATAAGATCGTTTGACAAATGCCTGCCTGATTGAAAAGGTGCATTCCCTAAACTATGTTGATACTTTTAACGATATTTACGGCTTTTGCAGCGGGATCTCCCATTGCTTCATTCGTTTCCATACAGAAGTTCTGCTGATGCCAAGAGCCCGTGCTGCTTGAGCTTTATTCCAGCCTGATTCTTTAAGCTTGGTGATCAGCAAGTCCTTTGTGAGAGACGATCTTACCCTGATTTGCGGCATGACAGTTTTAGGTTCATGTTGCAAAAATGCCGTCTCCCGGATTTCCAGGGGCAGGTGATCTGGCAGGATGGTACGTCCGGTGCACAGAACAAATGCGTGTTCTATTGCATTTTCAAGTTCCCTGACATTACCAGGCCATGGGTGATCCAAAAGCAATTGCATGGCTTTGGGAGAAACTTTTTGAATGTCCTTACCGGTTTCTGCACTTAATCGGTTGCAAAAATGGTGTACAAGAAGTGGGATATCGGTTTTCCGGTCGCGAAGGGGAGGTACATGTATAGGAAATACTTTTAACCGATAATAAAGATCTTCCCTGAATTTTCCTTCTTTAACTAAGGCATAAAGATCCCTGTTGGTTGCCGTAATTACCCTGATATCAAGATGCCTTGGCTTTGATTCTCCCAGGCGCTCTATGGTTTTTTCCTGAAGTACCCGCAAAAGTTTGACCTGGACCAAGGGGCTCAGTTCCCCGATTTCGTCAAGGAATATAGTTCCCTTATCTGCTTTTTCAAGCCGTCCGGTACGGTCAGAGGATGCCCCTGTAAAAGCGCCTTTGGTATGGCCGAAGAGTTCACTTTCCAGAAGGGATTCAGACAATGCAGAGCAGTTAACTATTACAAAAGGTCCATTAGAACGGGCTGATCGATAATGAACAGAACTTGCAACCAGTTCTTTTCCGGTACCACTTTCTCCCTCAATCAGTATGGTTGCGTTACTTGACGCCGTAGCCTTTATAGCTGTGTAAACGTTCTGAATGCAGTCGCTTTTTCCAATAATTTTGTCCAGTCTGCACTGATCAGCCGTATCAAGGTCTTTGGCCAGCAACCTGCCTTTTTCAATACCTGACAAGCTGGTAACCGATTCAATAACACCAATAAGCTGCCCTTTTTCATCTGATATCGGGGTTGCATTTTTTATGACCGGGATATCATGGCCGTCTTTGTGCCGGATAAAACACTCTCTGCTGCCGGTGGGCGTACCTTTGAACGTTGCACATTTACTCGGATCCCTTACGCCTTTTGTTCCGATCCAACTGTAAGGCTTGAGCAGGCTGCATGTATTGCCAACGGCCTCTTCGGCTGTATATCCGCTTATCTTTTCCATGGACTTGCTCCAAATTGAGATTTTGCCGTCCGGCTCCATGGCATACACACCGTCTGAAATTGTATCCAGAAGATGGGATAAAAAAAGGTGCTCTGTGATTGTGCTGCTAAGTGGCTTCAACAATGACTCCTGATTTTTTCTCGAGTTATAAATCGTTAACCTAAAGATACATATAAATGTCTTCTATTACTACATTAAATTAAAAACATGTGCAAACAAATTGTGTTTAAGTTAACGGTTAACGTTAAGTTTCGGATAAAAACGTTAACTTTATCTTCTCTTGATATCATATGAAGTCAAAAGAGCTTGTAATTACTACTTATTATTCTTTAGGTACGCCCCTTGCTACTAATGGATTTGAATATAACCAATACTGTTTTAGCAAAGGCCTCAAAAGGCCTTCTTTCATTAAGTAAACTGTAGATCATCCAGATGAGTTAGTGCAAAAGAATCTAAAATCGAGAGGTATTAAATGCAAAAAGATAATCCGAAAACCATACTTTTTTTATTGAGCGCCATGGGCTTTTTAACCAGCGGGGATATTTATTCAAGCGCTCCGTTGTTGGTCTCCATATCAGCGGACTTGAAAATAACGGTCACATCTGCGGCATTGTCAGTAACATCTTATATGGGGGCGTTTGCTTTGTTCAACCTGGTATTCGGCCCACTTGGGGACCGTTATGGCAGGACAAAAATTATAATCCTTTGTTCATTTGGTACTTCTATTTTCAGTTGCCTTTGCTTTTTGGCAGATAGCCTTTCGGCCCTGATTTTTTACAGGATGTTTAATGGGGCTTTTGCCGCAGGTATCATGCCGGTTTCTGTTGCAATCATTGGAGAAGTCTTCACAGAGAACAAAAGGCAGAAAGCAATCACCTCAATGATCGGAATTATGATCCTGGGAGGCGCTTCGGCAGCTTTTATCGGAGGCGGGCTTTCCTATTATTTCTCTTGGAAAAGCGTTTACCTTCTTTACGGTATGGCTGAGCTGGGTGTTGCGTTCTGGCTGTTATTCAGGCTGGACCATTTGGCACCGACAAAAGAGAAACTGAGCATTTTAAAAATGTATCCACAGGTATTGAACAACCGCCTTGTCCTTTGTTGCTTTCTTCTCGTTGGAACAGGCGGCATCATCGTTGCCGGAGCATTTTCATTTACCGGGGAACTGCTCAGAAGTACAACAGATCTTAATCTGCTTCAAATCGGTGCGGTTTTATCTCTTTTTGGAACCGGGGGGATCGCAAGTTCCGGATTATCCGGATATGTGAGGCGTTTGTCTATTTTCCGCGTATGTGCCATAGCAGGGGTATGCGGAAGCGTATCTATTTATTGCCTTTCTTTTACGACGGCGACATGGGGTTTTGCTGCTGCGTTTTTTATATGGGGATTATCCTTTGTTTCCATCCACTCTGCTTACATTAATGCAGTCCAGAGCCTGATTCCCGATCTTAAGGGGACGATCATGTCGTTGATGTCTTTTTGCTGGCTGTCCGGGGGAACCCTTGGCACACTGATCAATAAACAGGTCATCGAGTTGTACCAGGTCGGTACCGTGTATGTGTATACATCAGTACTTTTTGTTGTGTTTGCAGTTATAGCAGCATCTGTGCTTTCTATCATCAATCGGGTTGCTATAAGTCCGGACAATACAAAGGAGAGGGAGGCTTGTATTTTGACTGATTAATTTTTTTGTTTTTTTAGCGAACAGGTATAGGAAAGAAAATTAGCGTTTACGAAGAAAAATTAGTGTCTGGTTTTGCCTTGTCAGATGTAAATACAAATGATAATGAATCGTTAGAACAATGTTACGCCTAAAAATCACGAAAATCTAATCAAAAAAACGTAAGGTAAAATTTGTGGCTGAATCAAGATTTGCAGAACTGAAAGAGAGAGAGAAAGAGGCAAGAAAACAGATTGTAATTGAATCCGCCCTGGCCCTGTTCGCCAAAAAACCGTTTTATGAGGTTGGAATGCGGGAGGTGGCTGACGAAGCCGGGATTTCTCCGGCAACAATTTACAGGTATTTTCCCAGCCAGGAGGAGTTATTCAACGAGGCTTTCATCCAGGAAATTTCCTCTGCATCCAAGCAGTTTGAGTTGTTGGTGGAAAAGGATGAGCCGGCAAGCATTGAAGAGTTTGCCGTAAAGTTTGTTGGTCACCTTGTTGAAAATGAATCCAGCTTTCAGATGATGACCTATCTCATGCTGAAAGATGACCTTGCCAATCCGGTTATAGGCAAATTTGAGTCTGTGACCAAGATCTTCTTTGACTTGTTTACCAAACTCCTGGAGCGCCACGGCTTGACCGAAGAGAATGCAAGACTCTATTCCCACTCATTTATCGCCTCTATCACAGGCATTCTCATGACGTTCAGGAATTCTCCGTTCAAAGACAGACAGGTTGTCCGGGATCATATTTTTAAGATTGTTAAACTAACTTCAGCAATATATTCAAAACAGCTTTTAGGTGCCTGATCCACCCATCCCGGGTACTGGGCACCTGTGTATATTGACACCTGAATACGGCTGACTATATTTAGAGCAAAAAATTGTCTTGACCCGAGCCCGGCTGGCGCCAGGCTCGGGAAATAAAGGATTGGAATGTCATGGAAGAGATAACCAAAGCCATTGAACAGGCCCATCTTCTGGTGAGCCGCATACGCAATGAGGTCGGCAAATCCCTTGTGGGTCAGGAAAAATTGGTAGATGGTCTTTTGACCGGCCTGCTTACCGGTGGCCATGTTCTTATTGAAGGTGTGCCCGGTCTTGCAAAAACCTCTGCTGTAAAAGCATTGGCCGCAGCTATCCAGGCAGATTTTAAACGGATTCAGTTTACACCGGATCTGCTGCCTGCCGACTTGACCGGCACCGAGATTTATCGGCCGAAAACAACGGATTTTATTACAAGAAAAGGACCGTTATTTAACCACATTATTCTGGCTGACGAGATTAACCGGGCTCCGTCAAAGGTCCAGTCTGCCCTGCTTGAAGCCATGGAGGAAAAACAGGTTACCATTGGGGATACCACCTATGCCCTGCCGTCCCCGTTCCTGGTTTTGGCAACCCAGAATCCAATTGAACAGGAAGGCACATATCCCCTGCCGGAAGCCCAGGTGGACCGTTTCATGCTCAAGGTGCTTGTTGATTATCCTGATCGGGCCCAGGAACTTGAAATTCTTAAAATGACAAGTTTTTCTGCTGCAGGTGAGATTCAGCCGGTAATTTCCTGTGAAGAATTGGCTGACATGACACGGTTGGTGGACCAGATCTATGTGGATGAAAAACTCAAAGAGTATATTGTTGACCTTGTTTTCGCCACCCGGAATCCTGATGCCTATAATATGGAAACAGGTCATTATATAGAGTTTGGGGCCTCTCCCCGGGCCACAATATTTCTTGCTAAAGCTGCCCGGGTAACAGCTTTTCTTGCTGGCCGGGCCTATGTGACACCCCAGGATATCAAGATCGCGGGGCCTGATGTACTCCGTCACAGGATTTTGCTCTCCTTTGAAGCAGAGGCCGAAGAAATCACTACCGAAGAGGTGGTTACCGACTTGTTTGATTCTGTGGAGGTGCCCTGATCTTAAGATGATTCCCGCCCATATCATAAAAAAGATCAAGCAGATTCATATCAAATCCCGGAAGACCGTAAATACCCTTATGGCCGGGCAGTACCGGTCTGTGTTCAGGGGATCGGGCATAGAGTTTGAAGAAGTCAGAGAATACGCGCCCGGCGATGATGTTAAAAGCATTGACTGGAATGTCTCCGCCCGCATGGGCAGGGTCTTTGTTAAGGTATACAGGGAAGAGCGTGAGTCCATTGTCATGCTGCTCATTGACATGAGTGCTTCCCTGGCGTTTGGGACCCGTTTTGGCAGAAAACTTGAAAAAGTTGCGGAGTTGGCTTCTGTCTTGGCATTTAATGCTATTAAGAACAACGACAAGGTCGGCGTGATTTTTTTTACAGACCAGGTTGAAAAGTATATTCCCCCCAAAAAAGGGGCTGCACATGTCTGGCGGGTCATCAAGGAAATATTTACTTTTGTGCCCAAAGCGCAAGGTACAGATATCCGGGCAGCATTGGACTTCATGTCCAGGGTTTGTAAAAAGCGCAGTTTTGCCTTTGTGATATCAGATTATTTGTCAAGGGATTATGAGCAGAGCCTGAAACTGCTTTGCCGCCGTCATGAAGTCGTGGGTATGCGTGTCTATGATACCGGTGCTTTTCATCTTCCGGATTCCGGAATTGTAAGCGTGCGTGATTTTGAAACAGGAGGCACCTGCCTTGTTGATGCGGGAAGCAAAAAGACCCGAGATTGGTTTACACGAACCAAAACAGACATTCACGACCAGACCCCAGGTGTTTTTTCACGTGCCAAGGTTGATTTGGTGGATATAAAGACATCGGATGCAGTATCAGAAGTTCTAACCCGATATTTCAGGCTTAGAGAGAGACGCCAGAGATGATGCAGGATATTCACGACATACGGCCGCCAGTCATGACAGGCATTGATCCGGCAGTGCTCAAAACAGGGTTGTGGGTCTGTGCCGGCGTTCTTTTGGCAGTTCTTGTAGTACTTGCTATTCGGTTTTTTCTCAAAAAACGAAAGAAAAAAGCTGCACCAGCTGTCTCTATTCCTTTAATTCCTGCCTATGAGACTGCATCAAAATCTTTAAATCAGCTTGGAGAAAATCCTGGGGAAGATGCCAAGTCTTTTTATTTTGAGCTGGGTCGCATCGTTAAAACTTATATAAGTGGGACGTTTGGACTAAACTGCCTGGAAATGACCTCACAAGAACTGGCCCGTGCTGTCAAACAGATTAAGGTCATCCCTTCAGACTTGAAATCAGATATCAATCGGTTCCAAGACCATTGTGACCCTTTCAGATACGCTCCTTTGCAAATGACCCCGGACCGGCAGGTAATTCAAAAAGATCTTGATCTGGCCCGCAGCCTGGTGCAGCAAATGGAATCGGCAGTCAAAGCTGTAATTGACCAGGAAAAGACAGGAGAAGATTGATGTTCCGGTTTGCGTCACCCTGGTTCCTGATGTTGCTTTGTCTTCCCTGGGGATGGCTGCTGGTGAAGGCTGTAAGATCATCTACAGCGTTTAAAAAAATTAGTTTTTTTAAGAAATCCGGCCATGATATCCGTGTCTCTTCTTTGGCAGGAATCGAGAATAGTCCTAAAACACTCGGACTTTGGGTGGCCCGTCTGCTGCCCCTAATCAAAGTCTTGGCGTTGACACTTATGATTGTCGCCCTTGCGCGCCCCCAAGCAGGTGACCGGAAAATAAATGTGATGACCGAAGGGGTAAACATTATCCTGGCATTAGATTTGTCAGGCTCTATGAGGGCCCTTGATTTTAAACGGGACGATAAAATCGTGACCCGGCTGGATGCAGTCAAAGGGGTGGTTGCTGATTTTATTTTAAAGCGGGACGGTGACCGTATAGGCCTTGTGGTGTTTGGTACCCATGCATTTACCCAGTTACCGTTAACGAGGGATTACAACACCATTGCGTTTATGTTGGACCATCTTAAGATCGGTGCTGCAGGCCCCAATACAGCCATTGGTGATGCCATCGGCATTTCCCTTAAGCGATTGGAAGATGTTAAGGCCAAATCCAATATCATCATCCTGCTGACAGACGGTAAAAGCAATGCTGGTGAGCTTTCCTGGCGTGACGGAATTAAAATCGCTGCCCAAAGGGGCGTGAAGATCCACACCATTGGTGTCGGATCCAAAGGAAAAGCGCCGTTTCTTGTAGAAGGATTCTTTGGAAAAAATTACGAGTACCGGCGGGTGGATGTGGACTGGGATGCCCTGAAGGCAATCGCTGACGGGACAGGGGGAACGTTTTTTAAAGCCAAAGATACCCAGAGCCTTGAAGCCATTTATCAAATGATCGATGCCATGGAAAAGACCAAGGTAGAGGTGGACAAATGGGTGGAGTACAAGGAGTTATTTATCAGTTTCCTTGTGCCGGGCTTAGTACTTTATCTGGTTGTTCTTATACTGGCCAATACCCGTTTTTTAAGAATACCTTGATTCCTAAAAAGGATTTTGTAGGTGATTTACAATGAAGTTTGACCAACCTTTTACTTTGTTTTTGCTCTGGGGGCTTGTGCCCCTGGCAGGTATTCTTATTTACGGAGTCCTGAAGCATAAAAAGGTTCTTGCCCGATTTGCCGATCCTGCTCTTTATCCGTATATCCTGCCTGGATTTTCCTATACCCGCAAATGGGTCAAAGCAGGACTTATCATTTGTGGAATCGCCTTTGCCGTTGTCGCTTTGGCAGGCCCTTTGGCTGGTTTTCGCTGGGAAAAAACCACCCAGAAAGGGGTGGACATTATGATTGCGCTGGATTGTTCACGAAGCATGCTCGCCCAGGATATTAAGCCGACCCGTTTGACACGGGCAAAGCGTGAGATCATTGATCTATCCAGGCTGCTACATTCTGACCGCGCAGGGCTTGTGGCCTTCTCCGGCGTGGCTGTTGTCCAATGCCCCTTGACTCTTGATTATCAAGCGTTTCAAATTTTTTTAGATGCATTGGATCCAGACTATTTACCTGTCGGTGGTACGGATTTGACCGCAGCCCTGGAGACCTGTTACAAAGGGTTTGATCAGGCCTCAGATACCGAAAAAGCCGTTATCCTGATCACTGACGGCGAGGATACGGCCGGTGATAAAGAGGCTCTCATGCAGATGGTGCAAAAATTTGTTGAGGAAAAAATCCGCATCTTTGCCATTGGCGTGGGGGACCCGGCTGGTGCGCCTGTTCCTTCAAAAGGCGGCGGCTTTAAGAAAGATAAAAAGGGAAATATCATTTTGTCACGGGTGGATGAAAACATGCTCAAAGAAATAACCGCCATGACAAACGGCCGCTATGTCAGATCTGTGGCCGGTGATATGGATCTTGAGCAGATTTACACCCAGGATATTTTAGACACCATGGACCGCCGGGAATTGACCCAGGGAAAGAAAAAAGTATGGGAAAAGAGGTTCCAGTGGTTTTTGTTACCGTGCATTCTGATCTTGATACTGGAACTGCTGTTGCCTGAACGGCCTCGACGTTCAGGTATAAAAAACGATCCAAGAGCTCTGATGGGGCTTATGATTGCCCTATGGGCAGCAAACTGTATCTTAATCCCATCGCAAGCCCAGGCAAGTTTTTTTTCATCGCCTGTTAAAGAGGGAATCGCCGCATTTGAAAAAAAGGATTTTCAAACAGCAAAAAAGCTGTTTATTGACGCCCAGCTTGAAAATCCGGAAGATCTCAGACTCTATTACAATATCGGTACTGCAGCGTATGCAGCTGGGGAGTATGATCTTGCAGAGTCCAATTTTACCCAGGCAGCCACTTCAAAAGATAAAGATTTAAGGCACAAGTCTCTGTTTAATCTGGCCAATACCCATTACCGCCAGGGTAATCTTGATAAAGCCATTGAAGAATACAATAATCTGCTCAAAGAATTTCCCGATGATATCCAGGCAAAGGAAAACCTGGAATTTGTAAGGCAGAAAAAAGAAGAGGAAAAGCAGCGCGAAGAACAACAAGAACAAGAACAACAAGAACAGGACAATAATAATCAGGACAAGCAAAAGAACGACCAAAATCAAAACCAGGACCAAAAAGACAAAGAAAAGGAAAATAACTCCCAGGACCAGGAAAAAAAAGATAAAGGCCAGCAGGATCAAAATAAAGATCCGGAACAAGACAACCAAACATCACAAGGTCCTGAGGGCCAGTCAAATCCTGAAAAAGAAAATAAAGACCAGGACACGCAGGGTAGCAAATCCAATAAACCTGATAACGAAACTGGCACCGATAAGAACGAGCAACAGGAACCAAAAGAGCAGGAAATGTCTGCTGAAGCAGTTCCTGAACCAAAGCCGGACGCATCTGATGATTCTTTAAAAGAAAATGCAGCGCAAGGCGCGGCAGGAACGCAGCAAAAAAATATGGACCCTGAGTCTAAACTCCTGGAAAACCGCCTGAACCGGTTGGCTGACAAACCAGGGATGGCGTTGATTCCCAAAAGCGGAGCACGAGAAAATGAAAAAGACTGGTAGAAACTATATAAGGTTTTGGGTGGTTTTTGGACTGCTGCTGTGCCTTCCGTCCTTGGGTTATGGGTTCACCGTAACGGCCCAGGTGGGCCAGACCCGCATCAGTTCTCAAGAAGCCGTTTCTCTCCAAGTGGTTGTAGATGGCGGTGAGGCAAATATTGATCTGGGCGGCATTACCGATTTTAAAGTCCTTTCTTCGCGAACCAGTTCAAACCGCAGTTATATGAACGGGAAATGGGAACACAAGGTGGTTTACCAATATATGCTCATGCCTCAAAAAACCGGGGTGTTGATTATTCCGCCCCTGACTGCGGTACGAGATGGGGAAACCGGGATAACCGAAGAAATTCGAATCCTTGTGTCAGATGCAGGCGACACAACTGAAAAAGAACCGGATTTTTTTGCTGAAGCGCAGATAAGCAGTTCTGATATTGTTTTGGGACAGCAGGCTGTCTATACACTCAAATTGTTGGCTGCCAGACAATTTAAGGGCGCATCCTTCGACCCTCCTGGGTTTAAAGGGCTTGCGGCCAGGGAGCTGACAGAGTGGACAAAATATACCAAAACCATAAATGGCCGGGCATTTATGGTCAATGAGATCAAGTTTCTGGTCCAGGGAGAAACACCAGGCGATTTTATGATTTCTCCAGCTATTTTTATGGCAAGGGTGCCTGTGAAAAGCGCAAGACGCAGAGACTCCTTTGACTCACTTTTTAACGACTCTTTTTTCGACGCAAGGCCGACTAAGCCGGTCCGGGTCGTATCCAATCAGGTTCCCCTGACCGTTTCACCCCTGCCTGAGTACAAAGGAGAAAACGTTTTTTCAGGCCTTGTAGGCAACTTTACCATGGCGGCTGCGCTGGATAAGGAAAATATAAAGGCCGGAGAATCTGCAACCTTGACCGTTACTATCCAAGGCGTTGGCAACATCATGGACGCGGCCCTGCCGCCTTTAGGGTTGGATCAGGACCGGTTCAAGGTTTATGAAGACGCCCCTGTGGAAGACGTCAACGTTACAGAAAAAGGGTTAGCCGGCAAGAAAGTGTTCAAGCAGGCACTGGTAACAGCTATCCCTGGAAGCGTCACCATTCCTTCTTTAACCCTGACATTTTTTGATACGCTCACCAAGACTTACAAGTCTGTTTCAACACAACCAATTCCTTTGGAAGTGATCCCGGGTGAACCAATAACTGTGGCAGGTGCAGATACACCGGTAAATGCAGGCCATAGCCAACAAACCGGCTTTGGAAAAAAGACGGAAGTGACGTTGCAAAACAAGGATATCCTGGACATCCGGGAAGAGATTTCAAGTATCTCTTCAGTGCCTTACCTGTCTTTATATTGGTTTTTAGGTTTGGTCTGCCTGCCTGGGATCGGCTTCATTGCAACGGCTTTCCTTTTTCAGTTCAGACAGCGGGAAAAATCTTTAAGAGAGCAATACCGGTCAAAAGCTGCTGACCAGATAAAGGCTGCAGGCAAACTTAATCCCGGAACCCCTGAGTTTTTGGCAAGCCTCCAGGCTGCTTTGAACTCGGCGGTATTGGCCTGGTCGGACAAACCAGCTGAAAGCCTGACAAGACAAGAGGTAAAACAGATTCTGTCCGGCACAAAACCTGGCGAAAAAACGGCTGAGCAGGTTACGGCACTCATGGATACCATGGATGCTGCCAGATTTGGCGGTCAGACTATGGATGAAAAGACCTCACAGGATTGCCTGGACCAAGTTCGGTCACTGATTCGTACTTTGATGGTAGTGGGCTGCCTGATAACGGTCCTGGTATTTTCTTCGCCTGTTTTTGTAGAGGCGCAGGATCATGAACAAAGCCAGGCACAGGCTCCTGTCATGGAATTTAAGATACATGATACCCGTGATAGGGCAGGCCTATTTGTGGATGCGGTCCGTGATTATAAGGCCGGAGAATTTCAGGCGGCTGCCAAGCAATTTGAGACAATTGCTTCAACAGGTGTAAAAAATCCTGATTTGTTCTATAATACCGGCAATGCTTATTTGAAATCCAATAATCTGGGGCGGGCAATTCTCTGGTATGAACGGGCCAAACGCCTGGCCCCGGGTGATCCGGATCTTGATTTCAATTTGGCCCATGCCCAAAGCCTTGTTAAAGATAAGACCGACAAGAGCTTTTCTTTGTTTGATGTTCTTTTTTTCTGGCAGGGAATGATTTCGTTGAAATGGCTGCAGTTTTTATCGATAGGAAGTTCTGTTTTCTTTTTTGCCTGGGCAGGTATCAGAAAGTTTAGGCAAAAAAACATCTTTTCAGGCTTTGGCATTGTGGCCTTTGTTTTATTTTCAGTGCTGACCCTGGTCGTAGGGCTGGAGGCGTACCGGCTCAACTCTGATGCAAGAGCCGTTATTCTCGATGATCAGGTGGCAGTAAGGTCCGGAACCATGGAAAGTGCAACTGTACTGTTTGAACTTCATGAAGGGACCCGGGTCCGGGTGTTGGAAAAAAAGAAGTCCTATATGAAAATTCGGTTTGCCAAAGGAAAGGTGGGATGGGTTTCAACCAAAGAGGCAGAAATCATTTAACCAAAGGAGGGGCAAATGACAAAACGTGTTTTGGTTCCCCTGGCTCAGGGCATCGAAGAGATGGAAGCCATAACCATTATAGATGTGCTCAGAAGAGCAGGGGCTGAAGTGGTTGCCGCATCTGTGGACGAACTGGAGATTGAAGCCGCACGGGGTACAAAAATCATAGCAGACTGCCTTCTATCAGACTGCATTGATCAATCTTTTGATCTTATCGCCCTGCCTGGAGGGATACCAGGGGCAGAAAACCTGAAAGCATCTGAGGAGCTTGGCAATTTACTCAAAGATCAGGCCAACTCAGAAAATTATTATGGGGCCATTTGTGCTTCTCCTGCTGTAGTGCTTCATAATCTCGGCCTGGTAACACCGGGCCAGGTGACCTGTCATCCCGGATTTACCCATATTATTGGCAAGGGTAATGTTGAAGACCGTGACGTGGTGGTGGCTGGCAACTGTATTACTTCGAGAGGGGCAGGTACAGCCTTAGCCTTTGCATTAAGGTTGGTAGAAGTCCTTTATTCCAGGCAAAAGGTAAATGAGGTTAGAGAAGGACTGGCCGTTTAGAACAGATGTCACAGAGTAGGGGGAAAATCAGACAGCGTCGTCTGCAGATTATTTTAGCAGTGGGGTTTATCCTGGCAGTTATCCTGGTTGAGCTGGTTGCCGTAGCACCCAAACAAATTTTTTCTTATACTCAAGGCGGCATTTATGGGTTTAACATTGGTTTAGACCGCAAAGAGCTTCTTGACGCCGTCAATCAGGTAAAGTCCATTCGGGCCATTGATACCTGTTTGCCCTCAGGCAAAATCCAATTGTCATCCCGAAAAGGATTTGAGATGACGCCCGGGTTGGAAACCGCGGCATACTGGCGATGCAGGGACCGGAAAAAAGGCATTTTTTTATTCAGTTTCAAAGACGATATTTTAGATCGAATCATTCATTTAAACAAACTGCTGGCAGCAGATGATCCTTTTGAGTTATTTCAAAATTGCTTTACCGATCAAAAGGCAATTGATGATTTTTTAACTCATCAGCAGGAATTTCCTGTTTCTTACCAGTAGTGTCACCTTGTTTTTTTAAGTTAAGACTGAGGTGCTGCAAGGCAACCGCATATATAGTTACCGGCTCGTTTATCCCGAAAACGGCTGCCGCATTATTTTCCAAAAATACGCCTGATGCCGTTTCCCGGGACAAACAAGCCTAAGTGCAAACTTCTAAATGCGTTAACCCTGAACAGGATCGGAAATAAGATTGAATGGCCAGTGAATTTAATATATAAACACCTATTTAGTGTCCACCGGTAAATAGTATAATGGCTACTTTCCGGAGGGTACGAACTATAATGACATATAGGTGGTCCTGCAGGGTGTGGTAAATTGCATTGCAACGGGCCGGACAGGATAATAATGGATATTGGAAACGCAAAAATCGGTGTTGTTGGGGCAGGTTCCTGGGGCACGGCTCTTGCCAAGCTGCTTGCAGATAAAGGATACGGGCTTGATCTCTGGGTGTTTGAGCTGGAAGTAAAAGAAGATATCAATCTTCACCGGGAAAACAAGGTCTTTTTACCTGGATTTACCCTGTCTGAAAGAATTAATCCAACCAATGATATTGAAGTGGCTGTGTCAGGAAAAGATCTCGTCCTGGTTGTGGTTCCGTCACACTGTATGCGATCTGTGGCCATGGAGATGAAAGCGTTTATGGCCACTGAAACCATAGTGGTAACCGCTTCAAAAGGGATTGAAAATAAGACCCACCAGACTATGACTGATATTCTTTCCGAAGTGATGGATCATCTGCCCAAAAAGAATTTTGCCGTGCTTTCCGGCCCCAGTTTTGCCAAAGAAGTGGCTGCCCAGATTCCTACAGTTGTGGCGGCAGCTTCCCACGACCGCGAGGTAGCAGAGTTTGTTCAAAATGTTTTTTCCTGCCCAAGCTTCAGGGTCTATGTGAACGATGATCCTGTCGGCACCCAGATCGGCGGGGCCATGAAAAATGTCCTGGCCATAGCAGCAGGTATCTGTGACGGTATGAATATGGGCCTCAACCCAAGGGCTGCCCTTATTACCAGAGGCTTGACCGAAATGAACAGACTGGGCACACGTCTGGGTGCTGACCCGCTGACCCTGTCCGGCCTGGCTGGCGTTGGAGATCTTCTGCTAACCTGTACGGGTGAATTGAGCCGTAATTATACCGTGGGCAAACAAATCGGCCAGGGTAAGGCGCTGGATGATATCATTTCCGAGATGCGCATGGTTGCTGAAGGCGTGAAAACCACACGGTCAGTTTACAATTTGTCAAAAAAATTGGGGGTGGACCTGCCTATCTGCAACGAGGTCTATGCTGTGCTGTTTGAAGGGCGGCCCGTCGACCAGACCGTGGACAGGCTCATGAACCGGTCATTAAAGCATGAACTTGACGGGGTGCTGTAATTTGAACAATTTATAGTTTCGAATACGATAAAAAAAGGCCGGGAATTTCCCGGCCTTTTCATTTTTGAGTGCTACCAGATTTCGGGATAGGCTACATCCACGAAGTTCTGTTCCATTTTGAATTTATGGTCCCGTTCC
>JAKSAU010001174.1 GCA_022361535.1 Desulfobacterales bacterium | reverse complement strand
GGTGTGAGGCTTAAAAACTGATGATGTCTGCCCTTGCAGGCCCAGGACTTGTGAAAAAAGATCATATTGCTCTGCCACCAGGGAACCGTCTTGTTATACCAGCCAATATGGCCGTGTTCAGGCAGGCAGTCCTGTAAAAATTCAGCCTGGAAATGGTTGACTTCCTGGAACCCGATAAAGTCAGCCGGATACCGGCTCAGAATTTTTGCCACCAAATCTTTACGATTCTCCCAGCAGTTCTTTCCGTCCTTAGCCAGGCCAAACCGAAGATTCATTGTCATGACACGGATATGGTCCATTTTCCTCCTATAATAGCTATCAGGTCAATCATGGGATATTCATTCTGGTTCGTCAATACCGTAACCTGCCATATGGCTGACAATCCGGCCGATATCACGAATACCGACCTCCATTGTTTCACTCCAGCACCCGCCATAACCGATCCGGATAAACCGGTCAAATGTATCAAAGCTGGAACATAAAAATCCGGGTAAAATAGATATCCCCTGTTTCCTTGCTGCCAGATAGACATCCTTACCGTGGAGTCCCGACGGTAATTCAATCCAGATTGAAAGCCCTCCTGCAGGAGACGTCATCTTTATATTATCCGGAAAATATCTGTGAATGGCTGCAGCACAATACTCGTACTGCCGTTTAATGGTCTGGCGAAGCCGCCTCAGATGACGGTTATACCCCCCTTCCTTGAGATATCCTGCCGTCAGGGCTTGATTCAGGGCCGGTGAGATCAAGGAGCGGTTCAGCTTCAATCGTTTTACCGCCTGCTGGTACCTGCCCGGGATCACCCAACCGATCCGAAGCCCTGGCGCCAGGACTTTTGAAAAAGAAGAGCAGTACAATACATTGGACTGAGTATCCCATTTTTTCATGGGATTCGGGCGACGAGGGCCAAAATATAAGTCCCCGCAGATATCGTTCTCAATAACTGGAATATCATATTTTTCCAACACCTCCAGTATTGCGATTTTACGGCTGTCCGGCATGATAAACCCTAAAGGATTGTGGCAGTTGGGATTGAGAATACAGGCTGCTACCGTCTCCTTTTCTAAGAGTTCTGCCATTCGGTCCGGATCAATACCGGCTTGCGGATCAGCCGGTACTTCAAGGGCATACAAAGACATATCCTTGACCATCTTTCGCAGCCAGGGGTCTGCAGGAGATTCTATGATAACCGTATCCTTAGGATTGGTAACCGCTTTCAAACTAAGACTTAAGGCTTCGGTGCATCCATTAGTAACAATAATATCATCAATGGTCAGATCAGGGATCAGCGCAAAAAGCAGGTTGGAAATTTGCTGCCTCAACCCGTCATCTCCCTCGGGTGGGGTATACCCAGCTATCATACCTGGTATACGCGCCTTTGGCATAGCTCTTAGTTGCTTGTGTAGCTGCTTTACCGGCAAGAATTGCGGATCGACTGCAACAGCCCCAAGTTTAAGCACATCAGGATCGCCCATATCCCTTGTCAGGTGATGAATGATCTCATCCAGGTTTACTTTGCCCGGAACAACCTCCCTGCGGCTGACCCGGGGCAGGGGCCGCAACGGTTTGATACGGGGCTTGATAAAATAGCCTGAACGCTGCCGGGATTCAACAATTCCACGGTTTTCAAGCTCCACATAAGCCTGGAGAACTGTTGTCATGCTATACCCGGTGGAAGTGCAAAGAGACCTTAAAGAGGGCAGCTTCTGGGCAAGCCTGTACCCCCCGTTTTCAATCTGGCCCTGAATCCGGTCTGCCAGGTCCTTGT
>JAKSAU010000789.1 GCA_022361535.1 Desulfobacterales bacterium | reverse complement strand
TACCAGGATTCAGATGGGTATGCAGCCGGTGATTTGGAAGGGGTCAACGTATCTACTGACGGAACCATTACCGGGAATTACTCAAATGGTCAGTTGATACCATTGTTCCGAGTCGGTCTTGCAAGGTTCTATAACAACTATGGCTTGTATGCCGAAGGTGGAAACCTCTTTTCCGAAACCAATGACAGCGGTCAGGCCATTACCAACCGGCCGGGGGAAAATGGTTTGGGAACCATCGCACCTAACTCCCTTGAGATGTCAAATGTGGATATTTCCGATCAGCTGGTAAAAATGATCGAGATCCAGAGAGGATACCAGGGTAACTCGAAAACCATCACCACCGTAGATGAAATGCTTCAGACCGTTATCAACATGAAGTAATAAGTTGAATTACCGTGTACTGTCAAAAAACTGACAGATACACGGTTGTTCTGACACTATTCTTTAAATAAACAGGGAACTCAAGCCTTGAGTTCCCTGTTTTTATTTTTTCCCTTTCTTAAAATATTTTTGCAAATACGTTCGCAACTCCTTATAATTACATGTGTATTCGTTTCTTTATATTTTCTGGTTACTAAAATCAAATACGACTGGCATAGGCTTTGCTAATATTTGGAGTAACCTTTTTTGTAAGGACACCCATGTTGGTTCGCAAACCGGTTCTAAAAGAACGACCCGGAGCATGGGTAAGATAACACCAACCTACTTTGGAGAGCTATTGTGGCTGAAGATTTGCTGGAAGAAATAGAAAGGGACGGGACAGACCCTTCGGACAGTGACGGGGCGTCGGATACCAAACCCGGTAAACTGGCTGCCATCCGGAACCTGGTTGCAGGCAAAAAAAAGCTGATTATTATCTGCCTTGCTGCTTTGGTAGGTTTAACCATCATCGTTGGTGGCCTGGTTATGTTTTTGGCCGGTGATGATGAGGCTGATAAATCATTAGAAGCGACTGCCCCGCAAGTCACTGAAGAAAGTATTCAGGCGGCACTGGAAAAAAAGGATGAGGCCATTTTTGAAGATGTTGTCGTACTGGAACCTTTTGAGCGGATTCGCTTGAAATCCGGTTCCGCAATGGGGCTGATCAGTATGAATGTTTCCCTGGAGCTGACAGATCCGAGATTTCGCAGACAGATCTATACCATGCAGGACCGGATTCACAAGATCATTGAAAGCCAGGTCCGTGAAATGACATGGCTGGAATTGCGCAGCCCGGAAGGAAAAATAAAACTGAAATATGAACTTCTTAAACGGATGAACAGTATATTTCCTAAGGTGACCATAAGAAACGTCTATTTTACCAACTTTATAATGCAGTGATGGTGTCATGAGCGAAATTCTATCCCAGGACGAAGTTGACAGTCTATTAGACGGTCTGGATTCCGGCGAGGTTGAGACTGAAGCCGATGTGGCGGCGCCTGAGCCGGTGGAGGGCATTGTTGCCTATGACTTCACCAGCCAGGATAAGGTGGTCAGGGCAAGAATGCCCACCTTTGACGTCATTAACGAGAGGTTGTCCAGAGAAGTTCGGGCCACCCTGTCATCTTTGCTTCAGACCAATGTGGATGTGTCAGCCAATCCCTTTGATACATTAAAGTTTTCCGAGTTTGTGCGAAGCCTTCCTGTTCCCACAAGTCTTCATGTTTTCAGGATGGAACCGTTGAGAGGCCATGGTCTTATCGTCCTTGAAAGCCAGCTGGTATATAACCTTATCGATACTTTTTTCGGTGGCGAAGCATTGGGAAAGGCGAGGGTGGAAGGCCGGGAGTTTACCACCATCGAAGAGGTGATGATCAAAAAAGCAGTTCTGGCTGTTTTGAAAAATGTCGAAGCTTCCTGGGCACCCATAGAACCTGTTAAAGCCTCTTTGATACGGTCTGAAATGAATCCCCAGTTTACAGCCATTGTTCTGCCTACGGATTTGGTTATTGTTACCCGGTTTGAAATTGAATTGGAACAAGCAGCCGGAAACCTGGTTGTCTGTTATCCATATTCAATGATTGAACCCATGCGGAATAAATTATCTTCCGGTGTCCAGGCGGAAATCGAGGAAATTGATATGAACTGGCGGCGGATGATTGAAGATGTAATTCTAAATTCTGAAGTGGGTTTGAGAATCCAATTGGGAACAACCGAAATCACCGGTGAAAAATTGTTGTATATGCAGCCCGGTGATGTGATCCAACTTGATAATGATGCGTCTGATCCCCTGTCCTGTTTTGTGGACGGGCTTGAGAAACTAACCGGTTTTATAGGGGTCCAAAGGGGATTCCAGGCCTTTAAAATCAACGATAAAATTATAACGGATGTTGATTAGCCATGGTAGATGAAAACGGAGCCATCGAGGAAGAGTCCGGGGAAGAATCCGGACAAACTGAGGAACATGAGGCCAGGGAACTGGATTTTATTCTGGACATCCCCCTGGAACTTTCAGTGGAACTGGGCAAGACCAAGATGCTGGTCAATGATCTGCTTCAGCTTGGTCAAGGTTCGATTATCGAGCTGAACAAGCTGGCCGGTGAACCCCTGGAAGTATACATTAACCGTAAACTGATTGCCCGTGGGGAAGTGGTTGTGGTCAATGAGAAATTCGGTGTTCGTCTCACCGATGTTATCACCCCCATCGACAGGGTAAAATCCCTTGCCCAGGAAGAAGAATGAACACGGATGCTGATATCTGGATGGGGTTTGCCAAAACATTTGGCATGCTCTTTGTGGTCCTGGCCTTTTTTCTTTTGGCTCTCTATCTGTTCAGACGGTTTTCAGGTGGAATGGGGGTAAAAGGAGGCGCTGACCTGATCAAAGTGCTCAGTGTTCACCATCTGGCCCCAAAAGAAAAATTGGTTCTGGTTTCAGTACAGGACGAGACCATATTAATCGGGGTGACACCAAACCGGATCTCAAGCCTGGCAAACCTGGGCCAAACTCCGGAACTTTTGGAAAAGACTAAAAACCAAGGCTCCGGATTTGCAGATTTGTTGGGGCGGACCCTGAAGCAAAGGACTTCGCAACAGATAAAGGCGAAACCTGGATCAGCAACACTGCCTGCAGGTGAGTCCGCAAAGGGACAGGATCATGACTAAATCTACCTCCCCAACCTTGTGGATAAGGCTGTTGCTGGTACTCGGTACTTTTTTTCTACTGGCCGAAACAGCCTTTGCCGTGACCTTTCCGATTCCGTCATTGGAGTTGAATGTCTCTACGGCAACAGAACCGGAAGAGGTGGCTGTTGTTCTTGAAATCATAGCGCTTCTAACCATTATTGCCCTGGCTCCGGCCATACTTATTCTCATGACCCCCTTCACCCGTTTGGTGGTGGTGTTTCATTTTTTACGCCAGGCCATGGGAACTCAGTCCAGCCCGCCTAACCAGGTGATTATCGGTTTGGCACTTTTCATGACCTTTTTTATCATCAAGCCTGTGGCGCTTGAGGTCTACAATAAAGCACTCAATCCGTATCTGGAACGCGAAATTTCCTATGAGGTAGCTTTTGATGAAGCCCAGAAACCTATCCGGAAGTTTCTACTGCTTAATACCAGGGAGGCGGATATTGCATTATTTGTCAAAGAGGCGGAGATGAAAAAACCGGAAACCCGGAATGATGTTTCTCTTTTGGTACTGATTCCGGCCTATGTGATTTCAGAACTTAAAACGGCATTTATAGTCGGGTTTATCCTATATATACCGTTTTTGGTAATCGATATGGTGGTAGCATCGGTGCTGCTGGCAATGGGTATGATGATGCTGCCGCCTATCATGATTTCCCTGCCATTTAAAATCATGCTTTTTGTCCTTGTGGATGGGTGGCATATGATTGCAGGTTCCCTGATCAAGAGCTTTGGAGTATAAAATGACCCCTGAATTTGTAATTGAGTTTGCCAAACAAGCCATTATCCTGACAATATATCTGTCCATGCCCATGCTGGGCTTAGGCCTTATCGCCGGGCTTGCCATCAGTGTGTTTCAAGCGGTCACCCAGATTCAGGAAATGACCTTGACCTTTGTACCCAAAATTATTGCGGTTTTTATCGGGCTTCTTTTTGCCGCACCCTGGATGTTAGAAGAGTTGATTTCTTTTACTTCCAAAATTCTTGCCAATATCCCCATGTATATCAGGTAAGATTGAGAGGGTGTCGTGGAACTGCTTGACCTTATCGACCCTGTCCGGTTCAGAACATTCATGCTGGTGTTGGGGCGGATCTCGGTCTTTTTGTTCATGTTCCCTATCTTTTCCTCATCAGTATTCCCCACCCAGCTTAAAATCGGTTTTGCCCTTGTTTTAAGCCTGCTATTTTATACGGTGGTACCTGTAGATTTAAACAGGTTTCCCACAGATGTTATCTCTTTTGGCCTTATGATGGGGTCTGAGCTTTTGATGGGATTTACCCTTGGTATCTGTCTTAGGATTTTTTTTGCAGGGGTTCAGCTGGCCGGCCAGGTGATGGGGTTCCAGATCGGGTTTGCCATGATAAATGTCATGGATCCCCAAACCGGATCAAATGTTTCCATTATGGATCAGATCGGATACTGGGTTTGCTTGACAATTTTTTTGATTCTCAACGGGCATCATGTGATCATTATGTCACTGATCGACAGTTTTGAACTTGTACCCATGGGCGGATTTGTCATGCATCCGGCATTGACCCCGAAGATAATGGAAATCGCTGCCGGTATTTTTTTGGCGGCAGTAAAAATTTCAGCACCGGTAATTGCTACCCTGGGTTTTGTGAATGCAGGGTTTGGACTGGTTTCCAAGTTTTCACCCCAGATGAACGTGATGATTGTGGCGTTTCCTGTGAAAATCGCAGTGGGTCTGCTTCTTTTTGGGGCGACCCTGCAGATCATCGGGTATGTTACCCGGGATTATATAGAACCGTTCAGGAAATTGCTTTTGTCTTTATTATTTTATATGGGCGGAGGATAAACCATGGCTGAAGATCCCGAGAGTGGCGGAGAGAAGACTGAGGACGCGTCGTCGCGAAAGCTCAGCAAGGCAAGGGAAGAGGGACAGGTTGCCAAGAGTACGGAAATTCCTTCGGTCTTTGTTTTGTTGGGCGGTGTAACAGCATTATATGCAACAGCTTTTTATATTTACACTAATACGGTAGAAGTCTTTCATTTTAATTTCCATTTCGAGCAGGCTCCGGAACTCAACCCCCTGGATCTCATTTCGCTTTTGGGGTTTCACCTCAAAAAAATGTTTTTAATGTGCCTGCCCGTATTTGCAGCGGTT
>JAKSAU010000797.1 GCA_022361535.1 Desulfobacterales bacterium | reverse complement strand
TATCCTGGTATGGCAGTTCAAAAAAAAGCCAATACCATCTGATCCGGTGGCGCAAATTTTTGATGAATTAACAAAAAAATTAGGACAAGCAGGCCTTAAAAGAAAAACAGGACAGGGGCCTGAGGAATTTAAACAGTTTTGTATGGAAACAAGGTCTGATCTGGCTGATGAAATTCAACCCATTATGGACCTTTATATCAGCCTCAGGTATAAGAAAACCTGCCCCCCGGACACTTTGAACCAATTTGAATCACTGGTGAAACAATTTAAACCAAAGATAAAGGAGAACGCTTGACCCTGCCCTCCAAACAAATAAAGACGCTCCAGAACGCATTGATGAACTGGTACAAAGAAAACTGCAGGACCCTTCCCTGGCGGAGCAATGTTTCTGCCTATGGGGTGTGGATTTCAGAAGTCATGCTCCAGCAAACCCAGGTAAAAACCGTCATTCCCTACTACTTGAGGTTTATGGAGAACTATCCGGATATAGAATCGTTAGCCAATGCAGACCTTGAACCTATTCTTAAAGCATGGGAAGGCTTAGGATATTATGCCCGGTCCAGGAATCTTCACAAGGCGGCCAATATTGTTGTCCGTGACATGGATTGCATCATCCCTGATGACTTCGACCAATTCCTGTCATTGCCCGGTGTCGGAGATTATATTGCGTCTGCCGTACAAAGCATTGCATTTGGCCGGCCGCATGCTGTTGTAGACGGGAATGTCAAACGGGTACTGGCAAGGTTGCTTTGCCTAAAAACCCCTGTAAACCAGAGCAACGCTCATAAACAATACAAGTCCCACGCTAACCACCTGCTATATGAAAATGATCCTGGAACCTATAACCAAGCAGTCATGGAATTGGGCGCTCTGGTTTGTACACCGAAAAACCCAGACTGTACCAATTGCCCCCTCCGTGGATTATGCAAGGCCTTTTCTCAAAATAAAATCAATGAATTTCCGGTTCGAATAAAAAGGAAAAAGGTCCCGACACACCACATTGCTGTGGGTATTGTT
>JAKSAU010001062.1 GCA_022361535.1 Desulfobacterales bacterium | reverse complement strand
CTTGTAAAAATCAAATTCCATTGAACCGATGCGAAGCAAGCCCTTTTTTGATAAAGAGGTTCGCATGCACATGCTGCACTTAAGGTTGCACAGGTTGGTTGTTTCTATATCTAAATGAAGTGGTGCATCAGGCTCAATTTGCTCTTTTGGATAGTCCTCCCATTTTTTTCGATATTCCTGGTACTCTTTACCCCGTGCCAATTCCCAAGGCATAGGTTTGTCGCCGCTCTTTTTTATTTCGCCATAAGTGGCATTCGCTTTTACATTTGTTTTCTTCATTATTTATTGTCTTTTTAAGAATTCATCTTTTAACAGGCGTAGTAAAACTGAGTTTATCCGGCCTTCATTTGTCTGGTAAAAATCTTCTAAAACAGCTTCCTTTTTAAATCCCAGCTTCTGGACTGACTTGATTGAGGCTGTGTTGTCCTCGCGGGTGTAAATCTGGATTCGTTGGGCATGAAGTGAGTTGAAGCCATATTTTAAAACCGCATTTGAAGCTTCTTGAAAAAGTCCTGTCCCCCAGTGTTTTCTGCTAAGACCATAGCCGAAGTCAAAAACACCATGATGACGTGGCGAAGAAAAGATAAACCCCAGTGTACCAATTGCTTTTTCTAAGTTTTTCTCGATGATTAACCAATAAAATCGTTTTTTAATGTGCGCTTCTTGAATAAGACTTTCTATGAATTTGGCACTTTCTGCCAAGTTTGAAGCGGGGGGGGCATCTATAAATCGGCAAAACTCACTATCTTTTGAATAATCATACACATCTTGAGCGTATTTAACATCCGGTGATACCAATCGCAACCGATCTGTTTCCAAAGACTCGATTGGAAAATTCATACTTGATGGTACCTGCAAATAGAGAAAATCATATATGGTGATAGCTTCCACTTTTTACTAACGTTCTTTTTGAATAAGATATCGTCGAATCTTACCTATAACTTTATTTCCTTTTGTGTCAAATGTTGAAAGCACGGTTTTTGCCGGTATCTTAAGACCTTGTTACGGGGTGGTTTTTGCAGTTGACTGAGCAATAGCTCAATTAATTGGATTCGCTGTTTGTATGCCATTTTCACGGATATGACATAAGATAGTAAATTGCGCTTTGTCAACAATAGTTTAATCAAGATATGATGTTTTTAAAGACTATACTTTTTATCCTGTTAGAATATGCTATGCTCGTAAATAGAAAAAAAGAGATTTTTAAAAATTTTCTGTAAGCTGAAATGAACTATAACCAACAGGGAAGTATTTCTCAAATGCCTGCAATGTCTTTTAAAGGAGTTGTCCATGGCCGCTCGAGTTGATTTTTTTAAGCACAATTGTAATTTGCTGAAAAAGAGATATCCGCATATACATGATATGTTGTCCCATCTAAATTGGCCTAAAACCGGACAGCTTAAGCAAGCTATATCCCAGGCACCAAATCTGGAGATCACACTGCCAAATGATAAGATAATGCTTCATCCTAATGAGAACCCCGCTCTGGATGGCCTGGAAAAACTTGATCGCATTCCAGAAGAAAATTATGACGTTGTTTTCTATATGGGATTAGGGTTGGGATATGGGCCTCAAAACATTCTGGAAAAAAGACCTAATATACAATTTTTAATCATAGTTGAGGTGGACCCGGGTATTTTTGTGCAGGCAATGCATGCCAGGGATTTGACATGGCTATTCACCAACCATCGTGTGTTTTTTCAGCTTGGTACACAAGTGGATATAGAAAATTTATTGTTACCGGCAAGAAACAGTCTGCTCGTAGAGAGTATACATTATTTAAACCATAAGATATCAGTTGCATTGTTTCATAAAGCATATCAACAATTGCGGACAATTATTTTTAATTATGCGAATGCCTTGAATGTTAGCGGGAGTACTGTTCTGCGATTCGGTCCCAAAATGTTTGATAATCGAATGCAAAATCTTTCTTTGATGCGGTATACAAATACTTTGGAAGATTTACAGGATTTTTTCGAGGGGGTTCCTGCATATCTCGTCTCCGCCGGGCCTTCGTTAAACAAGAGTGTGGCTGAGTTAAAGCGGATCCAAGGCAGTGGGTTGATATTTGCAGTTGATGCTGCAGTACCGGTATTGCTCGAAGCAGGTATCATGCCCCATTTTGTTGGTGCCCTTGATTTCCATGACATAATTTTTGAGAAAGCCTCTGCCTACATTTCAAAGCTCGATCAAACGGTATTAATCTGTGGAGGCACGGTTACCCCACTTGTTTCAAAACGGTTTCCACCAGG
>JAKSAU010000597.1 GCA_022361535.1 Desulfobacterales bacterium | reverse complement strand
TTTCTGCCAGATCATCTGATGTTTTTCCAGAAAGTGATAGATTTGAAGTGTTTCAGAAAACAGAGATTCGTCAGATTGGTTTATATCATTTTCAAAAATGAGGTAACCCTTGGATGAGTACAACTCTTTTTTTACATCCAAAAAACTTCGGGTCTCTATTTTAGCTGTATTCTTATCGCTCAAGCTTCTCTCACTTCTATATGTTTAGCAACACCGTTTTTTGGGTTCCATATATCCACAATCGTTCCGGTGTTATTTTTTACGATAGTCTCCCGAATATAGAAATCATTCGCTCAGCATTTTGCGTAAAAAAAGTTGTGTTCTCTCCTGGGTAGGAGAATTAAAGAGCATCTTGGGATCTCCCTCTTCAACCACATAACCTTCATCTATAAATAGAGCCCTGTCAGAAACTTCCTGGGCGAAATTCATCTCGTGAGTCACTATCAGCATTGTCATATGCTCCTTTGCAAGCTGCTTCATGACCTGGTTGACCTCTTCAACCAATTCCGGATCAAGGGCTGAGGTGGCTTCGTCAAAAAGCATGACCTTAGGTTCCATGGCAAGGGCGCGGGCGATGGCCACCCTTTGTTTTTGTCCACCAGAGAGTTTGGATGGATACACTTCCTCCTTGTCGGTGAGACCTACCTTGTCAAGGAAGTAACGGCCCAGTTCCCTGGCTTCCTTCTTTGCCATTTTTTTCAACTTGATCGGCGCAAGAGTGACGTTTTCAATGGCGGTCAAGTGGGGAAACAGGTTGAATTGCTGGAAAACCATCCCCATTCTCTGCCGAATTTGATTGATATGTTTTTCAAAGGCGCGTCCCTTCAACTGTGGCTGGTTCACCTGGACCCCGTCGAACCAGATCTCGCCGGCGTCAATGGTTTCTAGATGATTCACCGAGCGCAGTAAGGTGCTTTTCCCAGAGCCGGACGGGCCGATAATGGAAATAATCTTCCCCTTCTCGACAGAAAGATTAATATCTTTCAAAACATGAATATCACCAAAACTTTTCTTGACATTAATGACTTCTACCATTGCCTTTTCTTTGCTACTGACCACACTTCCTCCTCTTGATGAATTCAATTTTTTCCCCTTGTGACAAAACATGCAAACCCATGAATGCTTATTATCCTTTGGCTCACCCTATAATTTAATTGCACTTTTCTTTTCATAGAGATTCAGCAGTGACTCCAAAATGAGGTTTATTGCGTAAAATATGAGTGCCACAGTAATGTAAAACTCAAAGGGGCGATAAGTGACAGAAATGGCATATTGAGCGGCCAATACCATTTCAGAAATACCGATGATCGAGAGGATGGACGTATCCTTGACCATGATAATCAGGTTATTCCCGAATTGTGGAATGGATCGGTACATGGCCTGGGGAATAATGATCAAAAAAATGGTTCTCAGATGGCCGAATCCAAGGGACCGGGCTGCTTCGTACTGGCCATGGGATATGGTATTCAGAGCGGCTCGATAGACATCGGCATTATAGGCAGCATAGTGTAACCCTAAGCCGAAAATGCCGATAAACATCGCAGGCAGAAGTATATTCAATTGCGCCCATCCATGGTAAAGCAGCCAGAGCTGCAGGAGCAGGGGCGTGCCCATGAAGAGCCAGATAAAAAACCGCAAAGGGGCGGAAACGATCCTGTTGGTGTAGTTTATGATGGTGGCGATGAGTATTCCGCCAAACACGCAGACGATTCCTGCACCCACCGCCAGAACGATCGTCCACCAGAGACCTGCCAAAAGACTGTCAAAATAAGATAATACAGGAACGAAATTTAATTTCATATTGCCTTCCTCAATGCAGATAACTGGTATAGTGGTCATAAGACCGGTCTATAATATATCTTACTCCGTAGATGATGATCAGATAAAAGACCGCTGCCACTGTAAAGACCTCAAGCGGTTTGTAGGTGGAACCGATAATTCGTTGTGCCTGGTAAGTTAATTCCACCACGGATATGATCGAGACAAGGGATGAACCCTTGACCATTATAACGGTTAATACGCCAACCGAACGAATCATCAAACCTGCGGCCTGGGGCAGGACAACATTTAAAAAGGTGGAGAATCTGGAAAATCCCAGACTACGGGCAGCCTCGTTCTGGCCATGGTCGACGGCAAGAATCGAACCGCGCATCGCCTCGGACATGTATGCCCCAATATTAAAACCGATGGCAATAATACCCGCATTATAGGCATCAAGTTCAATACCGAAGGCAGGCGTCCCGTAGTACATCACCAGGAGCTGAACAAAAAACGGGGTGCCCCGGATAAAACTGACATAGGCCCGGGACGACCAGACCAGGGGAAGGATTCCTGATAATCTGGTTGCAACCAGGGCCGAAGAGACGATCAATCCTAACCAGAAAGACCAGAAAGAGACCTTAATTGTTACCCAGGCGGCTTTAAGCAAGAGGGGGGTGATATCGTACATCAACTGATAATCCATGTTAGCTCCATCTTTCTGCCGTAAATGAGCGACTTAATATGCGTAAAAATGAGTGAGCGGGGTTGATCTTTCCAATTGAACGTCTGGTAAAATATGTTTGCCCTTCTATCGGTAAGAACAGGCCCCGCTGCACAAATCTGCCGGTCAGGCGCATTCGTTATTTGCTGATGTCAAGACCGATCCATTTGTCGACGATTTTCTGGTAAGTGCCGTCGGCTTTGATTTCATCCAATGCCTTTTGCAGAGCAGCTTTGAGTTCTGGCTTACCCTGCTGGAGGCTGAAGGCTGCCGGGTATCTCTGAAGTTCTTTTGCTTCGACCATACGGATCTTGTAGTTATTCTTTTTTACGGCAAGTGCAATCGGAACATCGTCACTGATAACCGCGTCCACACGACCCGTGGTCAAGGCCAAAAGCAAATCAGGCAGTCCTTGGTAAGTCATGTTCGTCCAGTTGCCGTTTTTAACCGCCCATTCGTTTGAGGTCTCGCCCAGTACGGTGCCGACTTTTTTGTCTTTGAGGTCTTTTATCGACTGGATTTTGGAATCATTCTTTACCCAGAGGCTTTGGCCGCTGTAGTAATATGAACCGGTAAAATCAACGGCCTTCCTGCGCTCTTCAGTATCTGACATGGAGCAGATGCAGGTATCAAACTTCCCCGCTACCAGGGCGGCGATAATACCGTTCCATGGTGTAGACATAACCTCGGCTTTTACCCCTATTTTCTCGGCAACTGCCTCGGCAATATCCACGTCAAACCCTACCAGATTTCCTTTCTTGTCAACAAAACTGAACGGAGGGTAAGCACCGGAATTGGCGACTTTCAAGACGCCTGCTTTTTTGACTTCATCCAAGGTACGAGCTTGTGCTGCACTCACATTTGTAAACATCACCGCCACCGTGATTGCCAGAATAGCGGTCAAACAAAATTGCAATTTCTTCATGGGATCTCCTATTTATAAAGGATTAATATTATGAACACCGGATAAGAATTTAGTTTAATTACCCAGTTGAAACGCCGGGATATCCTCCCCTGCAGGGGCACGAAGCCAGAAGCTGTAAACAACAACATCCTATAAGTTGGTGGTTAATTTCAATCAATTATCCTTATTGAATAACGCAACTTTCATGCCGCCGCATACGAATTTTTATATAACATCTTGAAATTATAAACATATTTTGGATATTAAAAGCGAAAAGTTTTTTTATATCCATCTGCTTTGATTCAAACATGAATCACCGTTGCACCCTAATCTATTGATGTTAAAGAATAAACTTAGTGATTCATATATTGATCAATAAAGATACGAGCAAACAGCCCTTTAATATTGACGATAGAGACGATTTGATTCACAAATGAATCGGAATTACTTTTTTGTTATAGTCAGCCCATGTTTCTTAAATTTTCGAACCACTGATGGCTGACTCACCCCTAAAAACTTTGCTGCCTGGCGGGTGGTTTCGTATTTATATGTTGCATGTTCAAGGATTTGCCGCTCAAACCGATTCAACTGTTCAGGTAAGGTTAGCATCTGATCAGTGTTCGATTCCTCCTGCCGTTGCGATGGGCTGTGGCCGGTTTGAACCGATTCCAAAGAGTTGATGATATAGTCGTCCAGGTATCGTTTGTCGCACATAACGATCGCCTGTTTGATGATGTTGATTAATTCTCTTACATTCCCTGGAAAATCATACTTTTTCAGACATTCAAATCCTCTGTAGTCTATATATGCCCTGCGGTTATATTTTTTGTTGTATTTTTTCAAGTTAATGCCCACCAGATCAAGAATATCCTCAGGCCGTTCTCTTAATGGCGGGATGGGGAGCGTGAATACATTGAGACGGTGCAGGAGATCCAGACGGAATTTGTTCTGTCGGGTTAACCGGTCAAGATCCCGGTTGGTTGCTGCAATAATTGTGCATTTGGCCTGTTTGGACTCAGTGCCGCCAATGGGCCGGATTTCATGGTCATCCAGGTATTTGAGAAGCTTTGCCTGAACCGTTTTCGGCATTTCACCGATTTCATCCAGGAACAGTGTACCGTCTGCTGCAAGTTCCAGCAACCCTGTCCTACCATGCTCACTTGCCCCGGTAAATGCCCCTTTAACATATCCAAACAGCTCTGCCTCAAGTAAATTTTCTGGCAATGCAGCGCAATTGATCTGGATAAACGGTTTACTGCTGCGGCCACTGTTTTTATGGATGAATTTGGCCAACAGACCTTTTCCGGTTCCGGACTCGCCCTGAATTAAAATATTGGAGGCATCAATAATCGCCAGTTTAAGCGCTATTCTGAGGGTCTGTTTCATGGAGTTGCTCTGGGCCACAATATCGTTCTGAGTCAACTCCAGAAGGGTTACCTGTTTCAGTTCATCCTTCATCTTTTCAGATTCCAGGCGGGCACGTTCCAGCTCTTTTTGCATGCTTTCAATCAACGAGATATCCCGCTCATTAACCACGACAAAGGACAGGTTTCCTTTATCATCAAATACCGGAGTGCCTGTTACCAGCAATGTGTATTCAGAACCGGGGGCCCGCTGGATGACACTGACCTGGCGTTTGGATTCCAGTACTTCCTGAGTCGCCGAGCGGTTTATGCTACCATCCTTGACAAGGGACATGACATCACGTCCCACCAGATCTTCAGACCGGACAGCATTCAATCGCTCAGCCGCCCGGTTCATTTTGAGGATCACACCTTTATTATCGGCAATCATCAACCCGTCGGCAGACTGGTCAAAAATAGCGGATAAATATTGAATGGTCTGCTGGGTTTTATCTCCTGTCATATACAACCTTCCCGTTAAATATAGTCATATCAACACTTGCGGACGGGATTAATATTTTATCTAAGGTAAATATGTCTTGATCCAGCACCACGATGTCTGCAAATTTGCCAGATGTAAGCGACCCAAGTAAATTACCGGTTCCTGAACCGATGGCAGGTATCAGGGTGTATCCCCGGACTGCCTCTTCTACCAAGATCGCTTCGTCCATGTACCACCCTTTTTCCGGTGTAAAATCCATCCGCCGCCTTGCCACCGCAGAATAGATACCCGCCAGGGGATTTTTATCTGCCACGGGTGCATCCGATCCGAGCATGACAGGGACGCCCGTGTTCATTATACTTTTTATGGGATAGGTATATTTGCCGCGTTCTCCTACACATTTGTCTATCATTGAAATATCAAGGCTCAAATTGTTGGGCTGGCAGGTAACCGCTACATTTTTAAGATTGGATAATACCTGCAGATCTTCGGGTCGGACCATCTGCATGTGTTCAATACGATGGGGAATCCGGCACTTCCCTGAAGACTTTTTTTCAATCCGTTTAAACATTTGGATGATTTCCCGGTT
>JAKSAU010000178.1 GCA_022361535.1 Desulfobacterales bacterium | reverse complement strand
TGAGAATAAAGGTTTTGTTCCACAAGTATTAATGTCAGCGAAAGCAATGAGGACTGCGATGGTGCACTTAAAGCCATTCTTTGCATCTGGTGAAGCTAAGCAAAAAGGTACATTTATTATAGGTACTGTTCTTGGTGACTTGCATGACATTGGTAAAAACCTGGTTGCCATGATGGTGGAAGGTAATGGCTACAAAGTAATTGACCTGGGTACTGATGTGAACTCTGATAAATTTATTGAAGCTGTGAAAGAAAATCCCGGATCAGTAGTTGGTTTATCAGCCTTGTTAACAACGACCATGGTAAATATGGAAACGATTACCAAAGAGATTAAAGATGCTCTTCCTGGAACATTGGTAACTATTGGTGGAGCACCAGTTAATGACGACTTCTGCCAGAAAATCAATGCTGACAATTATTCTCCGGACCCACAAGGTGTTGTAGAATTTTTGAATACTAAAATAATAGCTTAGTAAAGTATATGAAGCACAATATTGATGAATGGAGATATAATATTTTGAGATCAAATTCCAGGGTGGCTATGCCAATCATGACTCATCCTGGAATTGAGTTAATTAATTCTACAGTGCAAGAAGCTGTAACTTGTGGTGAAACCCACTTTAAAGCTTTGGAGGTGCTGTATCAGAAATATCCAACAGCTGCAGTGACTATGATAATGGACTTAACTGTGGAAGCAGAGGCTTTTGGGTGTAAAATTAATTTTGAAGAAGATGATATTCCTAATGTTGCTGATCGCTTAATTTCTGAAGTTGGGGAGATCGATAATCTTACCGTTCCAAACATATCGGAAAGCGCCCGGCTTAGTGAATATTTAAAAGCATCAAAACTTGCAGTTCAAAATATTAAAGATGTACCCGTTTTTCCCGGATGTATAGGTCCCTTTTCTTTAGCCGGAAGATTGATTGATATGTCGGAAATTATGGTTGATATTTATCTTTATCCCGACTCCATTCATAATTTGCTTCAAAAATGTACTGCTTTTATTAAAGAATACATTAGTGCCTATAAAGCACTGGGAACAAATGGAATCGTTATTGCAGAACCGGCTGCTGGCCTCCTTGGAAATGATGAATGCAGTCAGTTTTCATCGGATTATATAAAAGATATTGTAGATGAATTTCAGGACGATGACTTTTTGATTATTCTTCACAATTGTGGTCATGAAGGAGGTCTTACTCAAACCATGGTTGAAACCGGGGTCAAAGCACTTCATCT
>JAKSAU010000849.1 GCA_022361535.1 Desulfobacterales bacterium | reverse complement strand
GAGACCGGTATGCCGGGAATCAAGAACGCGATCGCGATGATGATGCCGGCGATGACGGACTCCATCGCCACGACGGTTTTCTCACCGGAGGCTGAGATTCGCCGATGCCCGGTGTTCGGATCAATCTCCATGAGAATCAAGTAGAGCACGAACGAGACGAGCCAGTACCCGGTGATGCAGAGAAGCGCTGTCGGATTGTCGAAGAACACAAGCATCAGCGGATGGATGTGCTGCAGGTTGTGGTGCAGGGCCCACAGGGTTCCGCGTTCCTTCGCCGTGCGTCGCTTCATGGCCGAATGCGTGTATCCGATGAGGCCGCCGCAGAGATCCCAAGCGATCAGAGCCGCGACGATGGTCTGGACTGCCGACCAGCCGAGCCCGGACATCTTCGCCACGGCGACGATGGCGGCCGGGAAAATCACGGAAAACAGATAGGCGACTTGAACCTGCTTCCCGGTCCAACCCCGGCCCACCCCTTGGATCCAAGCGTTGAAGAAGAATCCGTTGTCTTTCATTGTGTCTCCTTCCGATCGACATCGGCTTACACGATAAGATCTCGAAAATGTAGCACATGCTACACTCGGCTTGCGATGAAATGTAGCGCATGCTACATTTCTCGTCAAGGGATGGGAAGGATCATGAAGAACAGGGACAAGAAACGAGCGGACATCGCGGATCGCACGGCGGCCTACATGCTCAAGAACGGCATTCATGCCGCCAACCTTCGGGCCCTGGCGAACGCCTTGGGGACCAGCGATCGAATGATCCTGCATTACTTCGAGAACAAGGACGATCTGATGGACGCTGCGATGACGAACCTCATTCAGGGGCTCGTTCGGACGTTCGAGGAGATGGATTCACCGCGGCTTCCCCCGGACGCTCTCATACCGGTTCTCGCGGAGCAGTTCACGAGTCCGGGCATCCGTCCATACGTCAATCTTTGGCTGGAGCTTCTTTCCCTCAGCTTGCACGACGCCAACGGTTACATACAGCACGTCCGGAAGATCACCGATATGTTCCATGGGTGCATTTCGTCTTTGCTCGCCGTCGAGCATGAGCAGGACAGGGAAGCCACGGCCTCCTACGTCCTCGCGATCCTTGACGGTCTCATCCTCATGAAGGCGACCGGACAGCAATCCTTGATCGATTCCGCGCTGGCCGGGATCGCAATCGCAGCGAACGGAGCATCACGAGACTCGTGACACCCCGGCCTTTTTGTCGTTACTGAGTTTCGATGATCCGATGAACGATGACGTAGGGCCCGATTCTGCTCTGCGGCAGAGGGTCATCTAATCCGATGTCATCGGATGGTGAGACATCCCATAACCCATCCCGTTTTTCTATCTCGACGGTTATGGTTCGGATTCCTTCATCCGTTGCCGCCGGGGGGATGTCTAAATCCTCTTC
>JAKSAU010000286.1 GCA_022361535.1 Desulfobacterales bacterium | reverse complement strand
CGTTTTTTCACTGAAACAACACAAAAAGAGATTGAAAGATCTAAACGGTATAATGCATCATTGTCATTACTATTGCTTGATATTGATTTCTTTAAAAAGATTAACGACACTTATGGGCACGCTGCTGGCGATCAGGTATTGAAACAATTTGTTGCCAGCATCGAACCGGCCTTGAGAAATTCAGATATTTTCTGCCGGATTGGTGGAGAAGAATTTTCAATTCTCCTTGTTGAAACAGATCTTAAGCTTGCCAAAAATATTGCAGAAAGAATACGTGCACTGGTAGAGGATCTTGAAGTCTGCTTTGACACCAAAATCATCCGGTTTACTGTAAGTGTAGGCCTAAGTCAGCTCTTAATAGATGATGATAACTTTGATAAACTGATGAAGCGTACAGATGATGCCTTGTACCAGGCCAAAAAAGCTGGCCGCAACCAAGTGGCTGTTCAATTGTAAGCGCATATGATCCAAAAAACACTGATCCGGGAGGACAGTACCAAGAACAACATAAACACCGTTTTGAGCCCAAACACCTCATTCCTATAGCAAAAGTTGGTTTCCCTCAATTTTACTTCGCTTTTCTACTTGATTTTATAAGAGGATCTGAATATTATCGATCTTTTCGAATAATGTAATAAGGACGGCTATCCTTAAAATATACGAAAGGTAATTAGGAGGAAGGAATGGCAAAACTAATACGTCGTGAGGAAATGGCCCAAGGGACCATTATTCTCAACGAAATAGAAGCACCCCGCATATCTAGAAAAGCCAAACCCGGACAGTTTGTAATTCTCCAGGCTGATGAAACCGGGGAACGTATCCCACTGACCATGGCAGACACAGATCCTGAAAAAGGGACCATCACAATCATCTACATGGTGATCGGAAAATCTACCGCGCGATTCAAAGACCTTGAAGTGGGTGATGATTACTATGCCCTTATCGGCCCCTTAGGCGCACCCACCCACATTGAAAAAGTTGGTAAAGTGGTTTGCGTAGGTGGCGGAACCGGTATTGCAGTTCTCCATCCCATCACCCGTGCTTTAAAAGCAGCCGGTAACGAAGTCACCACCATTCTGGGTGCCAGAAGCTATGATCTGCTCATCATGGAAGAAAAGATGCGCGATGCGTCACACAATTTCCACATTTGTACGGATGACGGCTCTGAAGGCCACCACGGATTTGTAACAGATGTGCTCAAAGATGTGCTTGAAAAAGAAGATATTGACATGGTCGTGGCCATAGGCCCAATTCCCATGATGAAATTCTGCAGCCTTATCACCAAGGAAAAAGATGTCAAAACTCTGGTCAGCTTAAACCCCATCATGGTTGATGGTACGGGCATGTGCGGTTGCTGCCGGGTTTCCGTCGGCGGAGACACTAAATTCGCCTGCGTAGACGGCCCGGAATTCGATGGTCACAAGGTTGATTTTGACGAATTGGCCAAACGACTGGCATCCTATCTTGATGATGAAAAAGCTTCCATGGAAGCCTACGAGAACTGTAAAGCACAATAACGCGGCCGCGTTGATATATGGAGGAACAAATGGCTGAGAAAAAGGCAAAAAAAGCAAAAGTTGAACGGGCCATCATGCCGGAACAGGATCCGGATGTCAGACGCAGAAACTTCGAAGAGGTTCCCTATGGGTTAACCGATGAAATGGCTATAACAGAGGCCACAAGATGCCTGCAGTGCAAAAAACCCCTATGCGTTGATGGCTGCCCGGTATCTGTAGATATTCCCGGATTTATCAAACTCATTGCAGAAAACAATTTTTCTGGTGCGGCTGAAAAACTTTGGGAAAGAAACGCCCTGCCCGCAGTATGCGGCCGGGTCTGTCCCCAGGAAGAACAGTGTGAAGGAAAATGCATTGTAGGCAAAAAAGGCAAACCAGTTGCAATCGGCTACCTGGAAAGATTTGCTGCAGACTATGCAAGAAACAATAACGTTGGCGGCGTCCCCGAAGTTCCTGAAAAAACCGGCAAAAAAGTGGCGGTTATCGGATCCGGCCCCTCAGGGCTCACCGTTGCAGGCGACCTTCTGCTAAAAGGCCACGATGTAACTATATTTGAAGCTTTCCATAAACCAGGCGGTGTGTTGATTTATGGTATTCCAGAATTCCGCCTGCCAAAAGAAATCGTTGCTGCAGAAGTTGCCACCCTGGAGAAAATGGGTGCCCAAATTGAATGCAATACCGTTGTAGGGGCTTCTGTCACCATTGACGAGCTGTTTGAAGAAGAAGGCTATGATGCAGCCTACATCGGTGTTGGTGCAGGACTTCCCAGGTTCATGAACCTGCCCGGAGAAAACCTGATCGGCATATACTCCGCCAACGAATACCTGACCCGAACTAATCTGATGAAGGGGTACCTTTTCCCTGAATACGACACACCCATTGCCAGGGGTAAAAACGTTGTAGTCTTAGGTGCAGGTAACGTTGCCATGGATTCAGCCAGAACGGCCATGCGTCTGGGGGCGAAATCCGTCAAAGTTGTTTACAGACGGTCCCGTGATGAAATGCCTGCCAGAGATGAAGAGCTTCACCATGCAGAAGAGGAAAAAATTGAATTTATCCTCCTCACCAACCCCACACAGTTTTTCGGTGATGAAGATGGACGTCTCACTGGTATGGAATGCTTGAAAATGGAACTGGGCGAACCTGATGCTTCAGGCCGTAGACGTCCTGTACCCATTGAAGGCAGCGAATACAAAATCGATTGCGATCTGGTAGTTGTTTCCGTAGGTTCCAACGCCAATCCACTTCTCACCAGCACGACTCCGGATATGGCACTGAATCGCTGGGGTAATATCGTTGCTGATGAGGCGACAGGCAAAACTTCCAAGAAAGGGGTCTGGGCCGGTGGTGATATCGTGACAGGCGCTGCTACAGTTATTCTTGCCATGGGTGCCGGACGCGCCGCAGCCAACTCCATGCATGATTACCTGACATTAGGCTGGTAGTCATACAACTTTTTTAGGTTAGGTTAGAAAAAACAATACGGGGCTTGGGTAAAACCAGCCCCGTATTGTTGTCATCCTTCTACAATATAGATATCTAAGCATCTTCTTATAGCAAATTTCAAAATAGTTTTCCGATTGGCCCTGGTGAACAGGGGAAAGCCATATACAAAAACCGGCCCGTTTATTCTAAGAAGCGGCTGCCGAATTTTTTGTAAAAATCCGCCTGATGCCGTCTTCTTAGAACAAACGGGCCTAAGTACTCAATGGTAAACACCTTCATTATAAGATGCTACCGATAAATAATCTACCCGCATTGTAAAGGAATAAATTCTTGAAAATCGCTATAAAACACTGCAGTTAAATCTGTTCTTTTCTTAGAAATGAAAAATGCAGCCGTCTTACTGGCTAAAAAGGATATAAAGCACCCCGGGCAGATCTTGGGTAGGCCTGCCCAGAGCACTATAAAGAGCATTAAGACTACAAACAGAAACGTTTACTCAGGTTTTATAAACACCTTGTGATCCACTAAAGAAAGGGCATGGATCTTTCCCTTAATAAATTTTTGCTCACCAAAAATTGAAATCAGCCGGATTCCGTCTCCGTCCGGTTCCACCTTATCTACGGCTTCCATCAGTAAGGATTCACTGCCGTCTTTTTCCATAAGATATGCATTGGCCTCACACATAATGCGCTCCTGATTTTATTTGTATATCATCACGTTATATTAGTTAGCTTTATAAAAAAGGCAAATGGGTATCAACCAGATCGTCCACCAACTGGGGCAAAGGAGACCCTACAACCCCCACAATGGAAATATTCTCCTGGGTCAGCGGCAACAACACTTTTTTAGCTTCTGACTGGCATACTGCCTCCGCCATTTGAAGGGTTACCTCCCCCATCATTGCATGGGGCATAATGATGCCCACAGGCCCAATAATCACATCGGCCCGCTTTACGGTTTGAACTATGGCATTGCTGCCGGAGGCGCCTTTATTGGCCCTTGCTTTGAGCATCTGGGCCGTAGCAATGGCATTGGTTCCAAGTGCTATAATCTCTATGGTCTCCCCAAACCGCTCCTTGAGCCGCTTGATTACAGCGGAACCTATGCCGCCGCCTTGACCGTCTATAATACAGACTCGTTTCATATTTTATCCTGTTACACCAATTGGCTGACTTCGGCCCATACCGACTGTTCAACATTTTGAGGTGTGTCGTTACCATCAATGACAATAACCCTTTCCTCATCCTTAAGCCTGTCAAAGGCCTTAAAATAGTTAGCCCTGACCTGTTTCATGATATCTATTTTTTCATAGATTTCAAGATTTTCTCTGGACGCCTTGAGCCGTTCCAGGCAAACTTCAGGATCCACATCAATAAACAAAGTAACATCAGGTCTTAAAATATCTGCATTAAGGCTATTGGCCTGGATAACCCAGTCCATATCAATATACTGGGCATGATAGGCATAGGAAGAAAAATAATACCGGTCACAGACTACGGTTTTCCCTTCATCCACAAGTTTCCGGACACCGGTTTCAGGATGGACCAAGTGATCTGTTCTGTCGGCAGCAAAAAGGGAGGCAATGGTCCGCTGGTCCGTTGGCAGCGAACCTGAGAGCATCTGGCGGATCAATGAACCGATAGGACCGTCTGTGGGCTCAAATGTTGCGACTGTATCCTTTCCTTCAGCTTTCAGCCGTCTGCAGACGTTCTGAACCTGTGTGGTCTTACCGGAACCGTCAATTCCTTCAAAAACCAGGAACTGCCCTTTTACGTCTTTTGTCACAAAACCTTCCTTTTCCCGGCGCCCTTAAATAATGCCGGACAGAATCAATTAAAAGATGTGTTATATCAGGACGCAATAAACCTGGCAAGCCCCTTGGAAAGGGGCAGGCCAGGTCTATAAACTATTGGACAGGCTTAAATTAAGAATGGCAGCCGTTACATCCCACGGGACCGGCCTTGGGCAGATCTGCCTTTTTTATTTTTCCTTGTTCCATTGCCTTAATTTGTTCTTTGAGGGCTTTATCGGTCTCTCTGTGACATTCTACACAAACATTATGATAGGCCGCCAGGTAGTACATTACGTTTTCCTCATCCTTGATGTTCCGTGAACCAGTTGGCTCAGTTTCATCATGACAGGAAATACAGGTTTCAATTTCGCTCTCGCCATCCCAGTCATGGTGGCAATCCTGGCAGGCAAACTGGAAATGTAGTCCATGGGGAAAATCCACAGATCCTCTTTTGGCATAAACTTCTTCAGGGGCTTCAAGGAGAATGTTACCAAGAGGAATCGTCATGGTTTCATCAGAATTTTCAATCTCGGAATGGGGAGTGGGATGACAACCATCACAGGCTATAGGACCGGTTGCTATATTGTCACTGCCTGCAGCTTTCTGATCGATGGCTTCTTTTCGGTGACAGTCCCTGCAAACCTTATGATATGCACCTGTTAATGATTTTACCCGGCGGGCATCCAAAGGTAAGGTGCCTGGCATGGCAGCCCACAGATTTTCATGGCATCCGGCAGTGGAACAGCTCTGTACTGGATTAACCCCGTCCCATTCATGGTGACAGTCCTTACACGAATAAGAAAAGTGAAGGGAATGGGGAAAAAGAACCGGTGACAATTTTGGATCCCGTTCCGCCCCCTCAGGAGCGGTCAATGTCATGGTTCCGGTAGGAAACACAAGGGTTTCGGGGGGGTCCTGGGCAAAAACATCACTGGTGAAAAACATAACAAGGCAAAATACTGCAATGGAAAATCGTTTCATGTTCCCTCTCCAATAAAGCTGTTATTCAGAATATACCGGATGTGACGATGGCCTGTATTGCTCAACCGTCTATGTCACATATTCAATCGTCCTCATAGTATGTTTTACTCTTTTGGTGCAATTGCTCCTTTGTATATTAATTGTCGCTTATAAAATCAACCAGTAATCGATAGGTCGACCTAAAAAAATCGTTATTGGACAAGGAAATCATAAAAATAAACAGGAAATAGCATAACAAAGACAGGTACAAGGCATGCCTTTTCTCAAATACAAACCTGGACTTCAGCAAACTCTTCTTCACAAATATGGGAAACATTCAAATTGGGGATGGAGGATTTGGCTGGGTATCCTTACCATAGCGCTGCAATATTTCACTAAATAAACAGATCATAATCATAGGGTATATTTCGAACCATCTTGTTTTCAAAATGGAGACCTGCCATGAAAAACAACCACCTCAATTATAAGCTTCTCATTATGTGTAGTACACTGGTTTGCATTTTTCCCATTATGTTTACAACCGGTGCAGCCATCGCCCAGGTACGTTACCAAGGAGACAAGGTTTTTATTGTTGATCGTACAGGATACTCGTGGGATGTTACACAGGCAAGGCAGTTGGGATTCAAGCCGGAAGGATTCCAATACGGTATTGGCAAAGATGCATTTACCCCACTGGATCAAAGTGGTTTGAACACAGCCCCACGATCTTCATCGGCAAATCCAAGGATAATCGGAATCAAAAAAGGGGCTGAGTCCCATGCTTATACAGTGTCCAAGCTATGGTCCCACGAAATCGCAAATACCACTATTGATGGAAAACCTGTGGCTGCCGGCTACTGACCGCTGGTAGATCTGGCAGCTGTGTACAGCCGCGATATAGATGGTAAAACCCTTACACTGGCCCCTTCCGGCTGGACTTATAAAAACACCTTTGTGCTTTATGACAAAGAAACAATGAGCCTGTGGTATCCTGATAAAGACGGGCTAAAGGGAATCCAAGGGCACTACCTGAACCGGCGCTTACCCCGTCTTGATTCAGAGGACACCAAGTGGCGCTGGTGGAAAACCCGCCACCCGAATTCTTTAATACTGGATTAATGCGTCCTTAACCACAAAACTCGAAAAGCATATATATAAAGCCCTGCAGCAGTAAGGATACTCAAAGGGTGCAAAACAAGAGCACACATGGCAAAACCAGTGACAACACTCAACATGGGAAAAACGTGGTATAAAGGCGCTGGAAGCCAAATCGTCATAGCTCCTGTCCTTACTCTGGGATTCAATATGATCACCCTACCATTTTTAAAATCCCTCAACAAGCCCCTCCGTTTTAAAT
>JAKSAU010001021.1 GCA_022361535.1 Desulfobacterales bacterium | reverse complement strand
TTACCCCTGTTCACCATCCGTTTTCAAATACAGGCTCCAAGTTATTTGAAAATTCCATTACATTAACTTTATGTTTAAAGAGAATATCATTGGCCGCATCTTTGGGTATTTGAATAACCGAGGAAATTGTTCTGCTAATTGCTGTATTCATATATATCTCAGTTTCAGAAAGCGAAGCCCACCCAAAAACGTCGCCAAAATGATTCACAGAAAAACGCAGGACTTCCTTGTCAATAAATTCAATATAACCTTGCTCGAGAATATAAAGATATTCGGCTGCCGCTCCTTTTTCATAAACGATTTGATTCCTGTCACATACAACTCTGCTGCCGATGACAACCATTTCCTCAACAATCATTTTGATAACAGAAACATCTTTTTTCTTTCCCATTGTGCCTCCTCAGCCCTTTAATCCAGAATATTAAAAACAAATGGTTTGCCTTTGGCTTGAGCAAGAAGCACGCCATAATTCCAAGAAATGTCAGAATAAACGCGGATAGCCTTTTAGATCAGGACATTGAATTTATAATAGATAAGAAACCACAAAATGAAACTGTGGAATATTTGGTTAGCCGGGGAATTATTCCTCGGCTCATCAGCACCTTTCGTATAAACAGCCGGTTCAGGGTAAAAATCAAACACCCTGATTAAAACAGGTCATTTTCCAAAATTAGCGAGGACAGCGAAACCATCCCAACAATATCACCGTTTTCTTCAACCGGGGCTCGCCTGATGCCAGCACGGTAAAGTAATCTGGCAACGTATCGAATGTCCATGTTAGCAGGAACTGTTATTACGGGTTTTGTCATGATTTCATAGACGTTGACCTCTTCGGGGGACCGGCCGGGTACTAAAACCTCACTGACCAGATCCTGAACCGCTAACATCCCCCAGGCATCATCAGGGTGGCGCTTTTTGACCAGAAGACAATATACCTGATCGGCTTTCATAGCAGCAGCAGCCTCTCTTGCTGTAGCCATACCGTCGATAAATACCATGTTTTGACGCATGACATCTTTGGCGCGAATAATTTTTTTTGTTTCTTCGGTCATCGGTTTCTCCCACGCATTCTGAATTAAAAATATTTGTTTTGTACGTTTTCTTTGAACTTTTCCATCTGGCTTTCCAGCCCGGCTACCTGTTCCACCGGAAGAACGAACGCAATGCCTGTGCCTGGTTTATGAAATTTTCCGGCTGTTTTTATGGCATCGAGGATCGGGGTGACGGAATGTTCTTCTACCAGGAACATGACAATATCGGTCTGGACCTCAAGGGTCAGGCCGAAAAAAGTTTTGGCCTCATGGCTTCCTGTTCCCCTGGCCGGTATGATGGTGGCCCCGGTGGCCCCCGCTTTCTTTGCGGCATCCACAATTCCGTCTGTGACATCCGGTTTTACAGATGCCAATATCATTTTAAAGCGCATTTTTCTCTCCGTGTTTTTTTCGTTGTATCCACCAGTGGGCGATTTGCGCATACCCCATAACCGCGATGATCGGAAACAGGCTGGCAAAGGCAATCAGGCCGAAACCGTCCAGGGCCGGGTTTCTCCCGGGAACCGATGCGGACAACCCAAGTCCCAGTGCCGTTACCAGCGGCACCGTTACCGTGGAGGTTGTCACCCCGCCTGAATCATAGGCAAGGGCAATCATTTTTTTAGGGGCGGAAAGGGTCTGGATCAAAACCACTACATAGCCCGCCAGTATATAAAGATAAAGGGGGGTGCCTGTGACGATGCGGAATGTGCCAAGGCCCAAGCCTACGGCAACGCCCACGGCCACAGTGATTCTCAGCCCCCATTGATGAATGGTTCCCGCAGAGACTTCGCCGGCTTTGTAGGCAACGGCAATCAGGGAAGGCTCTGCAATGGTGGTGGCAAAACCAATCATAGCGGCAAACACATACACCCAGAAATAGGCTGTCCAACCGGCGTCCGCACCCACTGTGTCCGTCCCGTGGATAAAACCGGGGTCGGACAACTGGGCTGCCATGACTTTGCCCAAAGGGAACAAGGCCTTTTCGAGCCCTGCCAGAAATAAAGCCAGGCCGAGCACTACAAAGACCCCGCCTGCCAGCAGCCGACCCGGATGGGGGAATTTTTGCCGCAACACCAGTAACTGGAATACCACAATTAGTATGATAATGGGAAGGACATCCCGGCATGTGGCGATCAGCACCCTGATGAAGTCTTGTATGAATTCCATTTTATCCGCCCTTTGGGTTTTAATTGAAGATGATCAGTCCGTATCCCATGACAAATATCATGGGCAGAAGGGATGCAAAGGCAATGAGGCCGAAACCGTCCGTCAGGGGACTGCGTCCACGAACGGACGAAGCAAGGCCGACACCAAGTGCCGCCACCAGCGGTACCGTAATCGTGGAAGTGGTCACCCCACCGGCATCGTATGCAATGCCGATGATTTCCTTGGGGGCCAACATGGTCATGAGCATCACCACCCCGTATCCGCCGATGATGAGGTAGTGAATGGGCCAGCCCTTGAGAATCCGGATGACGCCGATAAGGATGGCCAGGCCCACGGAAAAGGCAACAGAGATCCGCAACCCGAAGGCGTAGGATTTCATGGCAGAAAGGTCCCGTGAGATCAATCCCCCGTCCCCGGCAATTTCCGCAGCTTCCCATGCCACGGCAATCAGGGCCGGTTCAGCCACCGTGGTTGAGAACCCCAGGGCAAATGCAAACACCAGCAGCCAGAAAAGGCTGCCTTTGGCGGCCAGAGCATGAGCCATGGCTTCTCCCACCGGAAAAAGCCCCATCTCAAGGCCCTGAACAAAGAGTGTCAGTCCCGCCACCACCAGCAGAGTACCGAAAAGTACCTCTCCCAGCTGCGGCAGGGGCTGCTGCAATACGATCAGCTGAAAGAAGGCAATCACCAGAACAATAGGCAGCAGGTCTGCGGCCGCTCCTTTAAGCTTTTTTTTTTTTTTTTTCAGGATCATCTAATCTTCATGTCCGATCTTTTTAAGACGAGTGTTGAGGGTTTTGCGGTCAATGTCAAGAATTTTGGCTGCCTGGGTTTTGTTGCCGCCGGTGCCGGCCAGTACTTTTAGGATATGCTCAGCCACAATATCTTCCAGCCGCAGTTTGTTTTCACCGCTGGTGTTAACATTGAACCGCATTGATTCCGGCAGGTCACGGGTCCGTACCGTATCTGCGTCCACGATGACCACCAGCCGCTGGATAAGGTTTTCAACCTCCCTGACGTTGCCCGGCCAAGCATAGGACTTCAATGCGGTCAACACATTGTCGGAAAACGCGGGTACAGGGCAGTTCATTTCTTTTGCGTATTTCTGGGCAAAATAGTTGACCAGCGAGAGGATATCATCCCCCCGATCGCTGAGTACTGGTACGGCCACGTCAATCACATTGAGACGGTAATAGAGGTCTTCCCTGAATGCCCCGCTTTTTACCAGTCCCATAAGGTCCTTATGGGTGGCGGCTATGATCCGGGTGTTCACATGCTGGATGCGGTCGGAACCCACGGGGCGGATTTCCTTGTTCTGGAGTACCCGGAGCAGCTTACTTTGCATATTAAGGCTTGCGTCTCCGATCTCATCCAGGAAAAGGGTACCGCCGTCGGCAATCTGAAAGAATCCGCTCCGGTTTTCTTTGGCACCGGTAAAAGCGCCTTTCATATGGCCGAACAATTCACTTTCCAGAAGGGTGTCGGGGATGGCGGTGCAGTTGACGGGTACAAATGGCTCACGCCGCCGTTTGCTGTTGTAGTGGATGGCCCGGGCGACCATCTCTTTTCCCGTGCCGCTGTCTCCGGCAATCAACACGGTGGCGTCCGTGGTGGCAGCCTTTTCAATACGGTGAAACACATGCTGCATTTTTTCGGACTCACCAATGATGCCGAAGGATTTGGCCGGGGTCTGGTCCCCTGCCGCCGTCCGCCTGTTGCCTAACTTTTCCACCATCCGTTGAACCGCATCCAAAAGTTCGGTATCTGTAAACGGTTTGACAAGATAATCGTCGGCACCGTCCTTGATGGCCTGGACCGCATCTTCGATATCCGGGTGCCCTGTAATCATGATGATTTCGATATCCGGGCAGTTATCACGGATATGTCTGATGAGTGCCAGTCCGTTCTGTTCGGGCATCTTGAAATCAGTGATTACAATATCAATGGTACTTTCATCCAGAAACCGCACAGCGTCCCTGACGCTGCTGCAGATGTAGGCATCAAATCCGGCATGGGTCAGATTTCGCTGGATGACCTCAAGGGTAGACTTGGAGTCGTCGACAATGAGTACCTTATGAGATTTGTTTGATTTACGGGACATCTGTCGCTCCTTTCACAGGTGCTGCCGTGAAGGTGACCGTAAAGCAGGTGCCTTCACCGGATTGGCTTGTCACATCAATATCTGCGCCATGGGCCTTTATGATGCCGTGAACCACAGACAGGCCAAGACCGGTGCCTTCTTCGAGGTCTTTGGTGGTATAAAACGGGTCAAAGCACCGGGAAATCGTCTCTTGCGACATACCGGACCCGGTATCCCGGACAGTCATGGTCAGCCGGCCTGTGTTATCGTCATTTCCCGTGGTGATTATGATCTCCCCTTGGCCGTCAGGCATGGCCTGCACCGCGTTTACCATCAGGTTTACCACCACTTGACGAAGCTGGGCAAAATCCCCTTCAAGCGCAGGAAGATTTTCGTCCAGCCGACAGGTGATGCGGATATTACTTTTGCCGCAAAGCGGTTCTGTAAAGTAAAGGCTTTCCCGGATCACCTCGTTGAGATCGACCTTGTCATATTTCGGCGGTACCTGTCGGCTGAAGAGCATGACTTTTTTGACCACCTCTCTGGCGTGCAGTGACATGCGGATGATATTGTCCAGATCCTGGTACACCTGCTCGGGAAGATCCTGCTGTTTTGCTGACAACTGGGCGTATCCCAGGATATTGTTCAGCGGACCATTGATCTCGTGGGCAATACCGGCGGCCAGCTGTCCCACCGTGGCGAGCCTGTCTGCATGCTGGAGCTGCTGCTCAAGCTCCATGTGCTTGGTCATGTCTGTGCCGATGGCCAAAATGGCTGCGGATGTCGTGTCAGACGCCGCTATCTTGATGAAATTCCACTCAAGGAAGAGTTGGTTCTGATACGATGTCAGTATTTTCAGGGGAGGATGGGGCGCATCCCTTAAGAAATTGTCGCTTTCAAAACCGTTTTCCGTGACGTACCCGTTTTTTTCCGGTACAAAGATCCCGCTCCACGGTCTACCGATAAAAGAGGCGCCGGTTTCCGGCGGAATCCCGTCCAGATAGGAATGAAACTCAATGATGCGCCCCGAGTTATCCAGCGATGCCACACAGGCAACAGTCATTTTTACAATATCATCATAGAACTGTTTAAGATTATTAACCACCATACGCGCTCTTTTTGATAACTCCTTTTTGGGTTTATCTTCTTCCCCACAGGATATCCTGCCTTTCCTGGGTGATGACCGGAGCATAAGCCCGGTGCGCCCGGCTTGTTACATCTTTCGTTGACTGCAGATTATCCTGAAGATGTCCGTGAGCCGTAAGACGCCGACAATATATTCATTGCGCGTCACCAAAAGGGATTGATGATGCCCCATGATGATCTGATGAATGGCCTCACCCAAATTGGCCTTTTCTTTAACAAACTCACCGGATGACGGCGTGTACATAATATCTTTAACCTTTTGGAAATCGGCTCTCTTACACATATCCTTAATGGGATCATACCACAATTCATATTGTTCAAGGATGTCTTTCATAAACTTAGGACTGAAGCCAAAGTGGGATGTGCCGGCAAAAGAGTGTGTTTTGTCTTGGGTAAATGATTCGTATTTCGGCTCCAATGCCCGTATGACATCGAGTTGGCTGAGTTTGCCGATCACTTTTCCGCTTTTCTTTTCACATACCAGAACGGATTTATGCCGGTTCTTGTCTTTGTTAAATTCTTCCTGGGCCGCTTCGAGGACATTCAGGGCATCCGAGAGCATGGCGTCGTCTGTCACGGTTGTATACTCCGAAAGAGGAACCATTATGTCTTTTACCAGAATGGATTTCATCAATATGCTCCTTGAATTGGATTAAACATTACACGCAAGCGGTTATAAATCACCGCTGCGTCTCAGTAGAAGGCGAACTTCAGCCTGCCTGATGCGTTCCTCCTGATCGTCTTTCCGTTGTCTGGCCTTCTCCAGTTTTATCTTGATTTCTTCAAAATCAGCCGGTTTCATCAGGTAATCAAATGCACCTGATTTCATACCCTCCACAGCCGTCTCTGTGGAGCCGTGGCCTGTCAGCAAAATAACTTCTACAATCGGGTGCAACGCTTTGATCTGTTTTAGGGTGTCAATCCCGTCCATTTCCGGCATACGGATATCCAGAATCACGACATCAATACTTGTATCTTTTAGGACTTCCAATGCCTGCTTACCGCTGAAAGCCGTGAATACTCTTTCTCCCTGTCCTTCTAAACGAAGTGAAAACAGTTCCACAAAATCTTTTTCATCATCCACAATTAACACTTTTGTCGGTATCTTAATCATTTCGTTTTTCTCCCTTATTAAGATCTATCGTGTTGCTGTCTGTTATGGTGAAATCCGGAAGCCGGAGTATAAATACGGTACCTTTTCCAATCTCACTTTCCACATGGATATCACCATTTAAAGAGTCCACAATTTTGTGGACCACAAACAGACCCAGACCGGTGCCTTTGTCAAATGATTTGGTCGTAAAAAACGGATCAAATATCTTACCTAAATTTTCTTTAGGGATACCTACACCCGTATCTTTTATTTTCAGTATGAGTTCTCCATCAGTCACCCTTCCCGAAAGTGTGATGACACCTTGATTTTCAGTGGCATGAATCGCATTGGCCAAAAGGTTCATCAATACCTGCCTGATTTTATAGGGATCACTCCAGACGATTGCGCTTGCCGGGTCCATATCCCATTCAATCTTGAGTTGTTTGTCTGACAGCTCTTTTTTTAAAAGGGTTAAGGTTTCATCAAGCAATGTTTTAATATGGCATTCCCCGATTTGGTCTTCTGTATGCTTAGCGTGTCCAAGAAGCTGAAAGGTTATTTTCCGGGCGCGCTTTATACTTTTTTCTATTTTCTCAATCCCTGTCAGTAAATGATTTTTTTGAGAAAATGACTCCATCTCAGGGGACTCGATAACCTGTTTCATGAATCCGGCAGATTCGTTGATAATGGCCAGTGGATTATTTATTTCATGGGCAATACCGGTGGACATGGTTCCTAAAGCGGCCAGACGTTCCGTGTTGATCATTTTTTTTTCCAGGCTTGCACGGTATTCACTGTCTTTTTGCTTTTGGGTTTCAAATAAAATGGTTTCATGGGCCTGCCTGATTTTGGTTTCCAGATGTTCAATTTCCACAGGTTTGGTTAAATAGTCAAACGCGCCGGCTTTGATTCCCTCAATACCGTCACCCACGTCCGCATTGCCTGTCAAAAGAATGACCTGAATTTGATCTCCGTATGTCTGTTTTATGGATTTCAGGGTGTTAATGCCGCAGATACCCGGCATCATTACATCAAGAACAACCACATCAACAGGCGTGTTTTCAAGCATCTCCATGCAGGCGCTGCCGTCAGAGGCCTGGACAACGGTCATGTGGCGTTTACTCAAACGCTTGGCCATTGCCTGGCGGAACGGGGCCTCATCATCTACCAGAAGTACATAGGTCGTATGGTCCGTTTTATTGCTCATTATATATTCTACCGTGATGTTTTGTTTAAATTAATCCTAAGTTTGCTTCATTATACCATGGCAACCACCACTATGCTGTTTTGATTAGATTAATCCTAGGATGTTCCACCACACTGCGGCAACAACCACCAGAAGTGTCAACAGAATCGGCGTGGCAACCAATCCTACTTTAGTCAAATCCGATGATTTAAAATAGCGGTAGCTGTAGGCAATTGCATTTGGCGGGCAGCCAATGACC
>JAKSAU010001193.1 GCA_022361535.1 Desulfobacterales bacterium | reverse complement strand
ATTCGGAGATGATTATACCGGCGGCAATTATGATGCTACCATTGCCCGGATAACCAAACTTAATAAAGGCGGCAAAAGCAGCCGGTTGGCCAAAATCCACGGTGTGGGATTTTTATCCAAGCACACAACCAACCGCTTTGCCATTTTGATGCGGGAGTTAACCAAAAGAAATGGCGGAACCTTTATTGCCCTGCCGCTTACAAGATAGCTTATGCATCAGTCCTCTGAGAAAACAAGAATATGCTTATGAACTATTTTTTATCTATATGATAAAATGCTGTTGCGGTTCTCAAAAATATGTTCCTTTAAAATGCGGGTAGATCAATTATAGGCAGCATCCTAAAATAAAGGTATTGCCGTTTGACCACTTAGGCTCGTTTGTTCTAAGAAGACGGCATCAGACGGATTTTTTACAAAAAAATTCGGCAGCCGCTTCTTAGAATAAACGGGCCGGTATTTGTATATGGGATGCCATTGTTCAGCAGGGCCAATCGGATATCTATTTTGGGAATTGCTATATAAATCTTGCAGGATAGTTAGGGGATTGAAAAAGAGTTGTTTTTGGCTCTCATCCCCTACGAGCGAGGGGATGAGATGCAATGATTTTTATTACACGATCCTATCCGGTTAAGGGCACCGTATAACAACTTATTTGTTTTTTTCTTTTTTCTTGAGCTTACCGGCCAGTATATGGCGTTTTCCGGCATTCAATTCAACTTTTCTGATTCTAATGGATTCAGGGGTGACTTCTACCATTTCATCATCACGTATAAAATGAATGGCCTGCTCAAGGGTCATAGGTTTGACCGGGGAGCAGATGGTGGCCTCATCTTTTCCTGAAGCCCGCATATTGGTGAGTTTCTTTTCCTTGCAGGGATTCACATCTATATCTGAATGACGGTTATGTTCCCCAACGACCATACCTTCATAGACCGGTGTTCCCGGTGCAATAAACAACTGGCCGCGAGGTTCTAAATTAAACAGAGCATAGGGAACCGATTTTCCCTGCCGGTCACTGACAATGGAACCTGTGTAGCGCAGAGGGAACTCTCCCCTGTGGAGCTCGTATCCGGACAGATAAGAATTCATGATACCGGTACCACGGGTATCTGTCATGAACTCGTCCCTGTAACCAATCAGAGACCGGGACGGAATTGAAAATTCTATTCTCACCCTTCCCTTACCGTTATTGACCAGGTTGGTCATCTTGCCTTTTCTGATGGACAGTTTTTCTGTGACCACACCCATAAAATCCTCATCGCAGTCCACGAATAAATGCTCAATGGGTTCTAAGGTCTGGCCGTCTTCCTCGCGGTAGATTACCCTTGGACGGCCTACGCAGATTTCAAAATCTTCCCTGCGCATAGTTTCGATAAGGATAGCCAATTGAAGCTCTCCGCGGCCTTTGACCACAAAGCTGTCATCTTCTTTGCTTTCTTCCACCTCTATGGCAACATTAAGCAGGGTTTCTTTTAGCAGGCGTTCCCGAATCTTCCTTGACTGGACATTCTTGCCTTCCTTTCCTGAAAAAGGAGAGGTGTTGATGGCAAACCGCATAAATACCGTAGGTTCGTCCACTGTGATACGGGGTAGGGCTAAGGGCGCTTCTCTGGTGCAGATGGTATCACCGATCTTAACATCCTCGATTCCCGCCAGCACAATAATGTCGCCTGTATCAGCCTGATCTACCGGGGTAAGGGTCATACCGTCATAAGACTGGAGTTTGGATACTTTCAGTGCATTTTGCTTTCCAGCCTCATCCAGGCAGACAAGACTGGCATTTGAAGCAGCAGAGCCGTTAAAGGCTTTGCCAATGGCCAAACGCCCAAGGTAATCTGAATAGCCCAGATCCGACACCAGCATCTGGAACGGTGCGTCAGGGTCATAAGTCGGAGCAGGCATCTCATCTATGATTATGTCAAACAACACCTTGAGGTTGTCTACGTCCTCTTCCAGTTCCCGTTTTACAATTCCATCCCTTCCGATGGCGTACAGATAAGTAAAATCCAGCTGTTCTTCTGTTGCATCAAGGTCAATGAACAGATCGTACACCATATCCAGAACTTCATCGGGCCTGGCATCTTTACGGTCAATTTTGTTTATGATCACAAGTACCGGAAGGTTGGCCTCAAAGGTTTTCTTTAAAACAAACCGGGTCTGGGGCAAAGGACCTTCAGAAGCATCCACAAGGAGGATCGCTGAATCTGCCATGGAAAGGGCACGCTCCACTTCACCGCCAAAATCGGCATGGCCCGGGGTATCAATAATATTGATCTTTATCCCCTTACAGGTGACTGAACAATTCTTAGCAGCAATGGTAATACCGCGTTCGCGCTCAAGATCCATTGAGTCCATGAGGCGGTCATCCACTTCCTGGCCTTCACGGAACATACCGCTTTGTTTAAACATGGCATCCACCAGGGTGGTTTTCCCATGATCAACATGGGCAATGATGGCGACGTTTCTTAACTTCTCGTTTACTGCACTATTTTTTTTCATACTCTCCTGTTTCCCCATAAATTTGGGGTATATACCCTGGCAGACACCTTTTAAGCACCTTTATATGCACAAAGTCTTATTTTGATACCCGGGTGGTGCCGTCCGGTGATGTAATAACCCGGATCCTGTCACCCGGATACAATTGTACATCTGCCTCCTGGACAATGACGATTGTTTTTCCGTTGTCCAAATTCACAATAATCTCAAGGGCATCAGCCGTTTTCATCTTTTTCTCAGCCGCAGCCCCAGCTGCTGCACCGGCAAGGGCCCCTGCCACAGTTGCGACGGTTCTGCCGCGTCCGCTGCCAACGGTATTTCCCAAAACACCACCTGCGGCACCGCCAATAACAGTACCGGCAGCAGGCTTATCACCCTGTTCAATCCTTACTGATTTAACCGACTCAACCGTACCATTTTGTACCGTCTGAGCCCGCATAGTCTGGTCATGCGTATAGACATTACCAGACTTTGAAGGAGCGCATCCATTTATCATAATTGCTGCCCCGATAACAACCCATATTGCAACCAACCTTGAATTTAGTATAGTCATTTTTAAGCTCCTAATTGTTTTCTTATTATTAAACGGCATTATACATCTAACGCTATGCATTATGAAGTAACATTCAACACATAAAGTCAATAACAAGGACACACACCTTTGAATTTCACACAATTTAATGTATATCTGTTACAGAAATTAACAGGTTTTAACCCTTGTAAAGGACTATTCCCTGCATTATTCTTCTTAAAATTATCCGTTGGATTATAAAACGGAATCAACCATAAGGATATTCTCCCATGACCACCATTATTATCGCTACCGTATTTCTTGCCTCGGTAATCGGATTCGGCCTTTTAATGAAACATCTCAGAGACCAGGGGTTTAAAACAAAAGAAAGTCCTATTAAGCCGCCCCCGCCGCCCAAGCAGGAAGATCCGGAGGTTGAATTCAAAGCCATATTGGACAACCTGCTGAAGCTCAATCTCATGATTAGAAAAGACCGGCACTTTCCAAAGCCTTTGATACTGAATATCGAACAAATTATTGATGACCTAAAAGCCGTCATTCCAGCCATGATGGAGCGGTACTCAGGAGAAACCCTGACGTATGAGTTGAAAAAAATCGGCAGGACACATTTGTCCAAGACCGTTAAAGAATACCTGGATCTTTCTTTAGAAAGCCGTGAGATCCAAAAAGCAGCCTTTGAAAAAACCGTTACCAACCTGCACAACGTCTGTCACCGATCAAGAGAAATTGTGGAAAAAAACGAAACAGCAGAGTTTAAAACAATGGCCCATTTTCTTGAGGGCAAATTTTCATAAAGGAGGAAGTCATGACCAGCCTGTCCCAGGAACTTGCAAATGTGGCCAGTCAGGCCAAAGCACCTGTTATTGCTGAGGTGTCTGAAGCTGGCGGCCAGGGAGCCCTTACACCAATCCAGACCCCGAACGAGCTTATACCGGTTCAGCCAAAACACCTTGCTGTTGAAGACATTCAAGCAGTGGAAGCCGAAGCAAACGACTTTGTTGAAAAAGTTAAGGCAGAGCCTTCAGATTGGCAGCTGGGAAATTTTGTTTTCTCACTTGGCCGGGAAATCATGGAGCAAACCCAGTCACAGGTGTCACTTTATGACAGGAAAATGGGCTCTGTGCTCAAGAATGTGGCATCGGATGACAACTCGCCTGTGGCAAAAAATATTTTGGCCATTAAAACCGAGCTGGACAAGGTCAATCCCACAGTAGTTGCCAGAACCCAGATGCCCCTGCCCAAAAAAATGATGGGACTTTTTACCCGGACTGTAAACCGGCTTCCCAAAGGGGATGAAATCCTGAAAATCATTGCAGAACGAAGGGAAACCGTCAATTCTACCATCGACGGCATCCGAAATCACTTGAGAAACGAGGCAGACCAGGTTGCTTTTGATGCTGCCGAACTGTCCCAGATCTGCGATGCTTTAAAAGAAATCCAGCCAAAACTCCAGGAAAGAATCTATCTTGGCCAAATAATCTGGGAAAAACTGATGGCACATATCGACACCGTTGACGATCCCAGGATCAAAGAAGCCTTAACCACATTAACCTCAGATCTGGCAATGGCCGTTGTCGACCTTCAAACCATAGACAATTCCAATCTGCAAACCCGGTTTGGCGGAGAGATGATGGTAAGAAATGCCCATCTGGTACAGCGCCTGGTACAAAGAACAGACATGATTCTATCTACTGCAGTGAAAAACGCCCTGGCTGTCCGGGTGGCGGCAGAGCAGCAGATGGAAACCCTCCAACACCTGGACATGGTCCAGCAGTCTGCGGCTGAAACCATGACAGATACAGCCAAAGTCATTGGAGATGCAGCTGTCAAAGGCGCCCAAATGAGCCAAAGTATGACAGTCAATATCCAGGCACTTGAAGAAGCTTGCAACACCTATGAACAGGCATTTGAAACATATGCCGCAATTTCAAAAGAGACCATAAGTATCGCTTCCCAGAGCTCAACCGCTTTAGGAACAATGAATGAAAAATTCAGGGCCAGGACTGATGCCCTGACAGCACGGCGCCAGGACAACTAAACAAGGACGTTGCCATGATCAATACTGCAGATAAAAAATCCTTTGACCAGAGATTTTCTCTCATCCGGACCATAGATCCGGAAAAAATGGTATCTGAAGAAGAGCAGAACAGCCTGACCATCAGGGACGCCCAGCAGGGTTCTTTTTTTACCTGCTTTGGGGATACCTATTATGTAAAGGAAAAAAACAGCTACCAGGAAACCAGTGAAGATTTTTCCAAACCCCAGGATTATACAGTAACCGAGCTAACCTGCCTTTGTCTTGAAACCGGAGCAACAGGACACTTTGAGTGGGAATATGACGATGAACTTGAAGTCTCCATCACCCTGGATCAGACCAATTTCAAGCGACTCACCGATGAAGAGGGCCAACCCATTGATGAAGATGACCTGGACCAAATTGTAAGCGACGAGGATTCCATTGTTTATGCCGGGGAAAAATTCTTTTATGATGATGACTGGGCAGCCATATACAGACGCGGTGGTAAAGAAGAGCAGGTGTTTCTTTATGAATTTGCCAATGACTCTGCCTCATTGTCCATCACCATAGAAGAATGGACAGGCGGATCAAAGGATGAGTACCGGATTTATATTTCCAAACCGATTGTCCCTGAAGAGATCACCATAATGACCAAAGGAGCGCCCGGTAATGAGACTGTTAAAACCCAGTAAAAACCGGATTAATTCAAGATTTCTTGTCAATCTGGCAGGCATCCTTTTAGGGATTGCCCTTTTAAGCCTTGCCGGATGTGGGGGCGGCTTGCCGGACGACATTAAAACTAAGGCCAAATCCCTAACAAAAGGAATGGATAGTACCCAGACTTTTATAGAGGACCAACAGGCCAAGTTTACTAATTTAAAATCATCTCCGGATTTTGCCCCGATGGCCAGATATGCTGACAAGGAAAATTGGGCAGCCTCATTTGACCAGGCCAAAGATACATTATCCAGGGCTCAAGGTTTGTACGACAAGGAACTTGCTCCAATTTTAAAGCAAAATAAGCCTGACGGTGCTGTTCAGGCTTTGGTACAGATCAACCGGATCAATAAAGTAGTCCAGGAGGCAAAAAAACAGGCGCAGATTCCTTTTAACCGCATGGACCGAATCCGTACGGCAATGAAAGAAGCCCCTGCCATGGCAACAGCAGCCCTTGCATCGGGAAAAACAATCCTGTCCGGGATACAAACCATTGGAACAGGCCCCCTGATCAAAGCAAAGGAGAAGTTTCCGGATTCAGCCAAACTGATCGATACCAGGTTTGCCCCATTTTCAAAAATGGAGACCGATACCCAAAAGAACATGGCAGTGGTGGAAACCCAGTCCAAGGCCCACAAATCAGGTACGGCAGACTATGCCGCGTTTGTAACTGCCGTAGATGCAATCGCCAGGGATAAAACCCGATTCAAAACAGACGGACCTAAACTGGAAAAAGACCTGGACCAACTCTACCAGAGCTATACCAAGGTGCTCCAGGACATGAAAGAGGACTATTTTGTCACCATCAAACGCGAATCTTGGGATGAGCGGTCTGACTACTATAACCCCAGGTTTACAAGTTTTACACGCCAGGTATCACCCGCCACCTATCAGACCCTGATGGAGTCAGAGGCTGACAGTATAGCGGAATTGTCACCAGGCTACGGCGGGATGAACATTAGGGTAACCAAAGGCCTTGGTGGGGCTTGGCAGATGCTGGACCTCAAACCTACTGAAAACTGGCCGGACCGGCGTCACAATGCTGCCAGCCTCTGGGTTGAGAGTGGCCGGGCTGCCTATTTTCACAAATACCTGAAAGAAGAGAACGGCGAGACCACCGAAACTGACTGGGTAAAAGTTAATCCGTCATTTTACGAACAAAACTATGACAACTTGGGCATGGCCATTTTATCCAAGCCTTACGGAGCATTTGAGCCGGATGCAATGGCAGCGCCTCCGGGCATGGCCTATGTAGGAAATCCCCAGTATGGGGAATGGAAAGAAGATGAAAACGGAGAGAGCTTCTGGTCCTGGTATGGGCGGTATGCCTTTTTCTCCCATCTATTCTTTTTCCCCCCATCCTATTATTACTATGGATCATGGAACCGGTGGAGAACGGATTACCGTTATAAAAAGCCGTATTACGGCAAAACCAAAACCGGTGCCTATACATACGGCACCCGGGGAACCAAAATTAAACGCTCACCCCGATATCAAAACACCACCTTTGCTAAAACAGGGGGATTTAAATCCAGGCCGGCTTCGGTCAGGGGCGGCAGTTCAAGCCTTCGGGGCGGCGGTCCCAAGGGGAAAGGTAAATAAGGAGACCAATAATGAGCTTTATCGCAATTCTTACAGACCTGTTACAAGGATTCTGCTTTGCCCTTGTAGGCATTTTATTTATCTTTCTGGCCAAACGGCTGGATGATTGGCGGACACGGGATTTCGATGATGACCGCCATATTGATGACGGCAATGTGGCCGTAGGTTTGCGACGTGCCGGGTTATATCTTGGTATCGCCATTGCCATGTCAGGTGCCCTGTCAGGGGATTCATCAGGATTCTGGCTGGACCTGATCGTGCTTGCCGTAGACGGACTGATCATCACAGGCTTTCTTTTTTCATCCCGGTTTATCAATGACTATATCATGATGGGCCACATAGACAATGACGGGGAATGCATCAAAGAATTCACCCTGCCTGACGGCCGGACAGTTACCGGGAACACAGCTTTAGGAATGGTTGAAGCTGGCATGTATGTTGCCACGGGATTCATTCTAAACGGAAGCCTGTCCGGCGGCGGCGGCCCGTTTGTTCAATCCCTGTTGTCTGCCTTGCTCTTTTTTGTATTGGGTCAAGTGGTGTTGCTAACATTCGGGCTTCTGTATGAAATGATTACCCCGTTTAATGTGCGCGAAGAGATCAAAAAGAATAACCTGGCTGCCGGTATCGGCCTTGGCGGAATTCTTGTGGCGTTAGGCATTATCCTAATGTCCAGCCTGTCCGGCCCATTTACCGGTTGGGGAACGGATATTGCCGGCTTTGCCATTTATACTGTTTTCGGGATGCTGCTGCTTTTGGTTTTCAGGGCCCTTGTGGACCGGGTGCTGTTACCCACTACCAACCTGGCAACAGAGATCAAGCAGGATCAAAACGTAGCCGCCCTGATCGTGGTAGAAAGTGCCATCATAGCCGTAGCCGTCATCATCGCTTATGCCATCTGATGTAAGGGAAATTTCTTCACCTTCCCGGTTTAATTTTGCCTCGGCCCTGTTATGCCTGTGTATGTTTGCATCCGGGGCCTGCGGCATTATCCTTGAGTATATCCAGGCCAGCCTGGCCTCCATGATTCTGGGCAATGCCTTTGAGCAATGGGCCATGGTCATCGGCTTGATGATGTTCTGGATGGGGTTTGGCAGTCTGATCCAGGCCCAGATTAAAAAAAAATATTTAATCTACACTTTTATCTGCATTGAAATCGCTTTGGCTTTAGCAGGAGGTTTTTCTCCCAGCCTGACTTACCTGTCCTACGGCTATACCGCCCATTACAGCTTGGTGCTCTATTTTTTTGTTTCTGTAATCGGTATCCTGATCGGTCTGGAAATCCCAGTGATCATCCGTATAAACAATGATTTTTCAAAAGAATTGTCCACCAACCTTGGCAACATCCTTTCCGCCGACTATATCGGCAGCCTGGCCGGTGCTTTGATCTATGTATTTATCCTGCTCAGGTTTTTCCCCATTACCGAGGCAGCTTTCCTGACTGCAGGGATGAATTTTATCCTGGCCCTGGTCACCTTTATCTACTTTACTCAAAAAAAAATTATCCCCAAAAGCATGTTGTTATCCCTGGTGATGGCCGCCACATTCTGTGCGGTGCTTTACGGGTACTTCTATAACCGGGACTGGCAAGTTAAAAACGAGCAGTCCCTTTACGATGACCCTATTGTCTATTCTAAGACCAGCCAATACCAGCATATTGTGATTACCCATTACAAGCCTTTGGATGAAGTCCGCCTTTTTTTAAACGGCAACCTGCAGTTGTGCAGCACAGACGAGGCAAGATACCATGAATCACTGGTCCATCCCGCCATGGCCCTGGCATCTAAAAAAGATAAGGTGCTGATACTTGGCGGAGGAGACGGATGTGCATTAAGAGAAGTCTTAAAATATTCCAAGGTAAAAGAAATTACCCTTGTGGACCTGGACCCTGCCATGACTGAACTTGCCGCCACCCACCCCCTGCTCACCCGGATCAATAACCATGCATTTTCAGATGCCCGGGTGACCACATTAAAAGGCCAGGGGATTTCATCAGGACCTGACAGACAAATCTATCAGGCAGCTTCAGGGTCAAGGCCCCGGCACAACGTATCAGACCCAAAACATGTAGCCGAAGTAAAGGTCATGAACCTGGATGCAGACAAATACCTGGATCAGGTTACAGGAATATGGGATGTAATTATCGTGGATATGCCTGATCCATCCACACCAGAACTAACCAAGCTTTATTCACTGGAGTTCTACCTTAAAATCCAGCGCCGGCTGTCTGCACAAGGGATCATGGCGGTCCAGGCAACATCACCTTACCTTGCTAAAGAAAGCTTTCTTTGCATTGGCAGGACATTGGAGGCAGCAGGGTTTTCCACTTTACCCTTCCATGAAAATGTCCCTTCTTTCGGTGACTGGGGATGGTACCTTTGTACCCGTAAAGGTATAGACAAAAACTATCTTTTGAATCGGATTTCTTCTCTTGAATTTGAGGTGCCGACCGATTTTTTGACTGCACGGGTTTTCAGGCGCCAGTTGGTTTTTGGAAAAGGCATGGATCAAAGCCGGCACACAGAGGTGAATACCCTTTTATTCCCGGTGCTGCTATCATTTTACAACCATGAATCCTGGCTTCTGGAATAATCTTTGTATACCAACAAAAAACATATCTAATCAAAAAAAGAAGGTAGCAAAGACTTAATCGTGTCAAACAGGTCTTTGCGGCTGAACGGCTTTGTCAGAATACCGTCAAACTTTGCATCACCGAACAGCCATGGGGTACCTGACATCCCGATTACAGGAACGTCATCTCCCTTGAGTTGCTTGACCTGATTGAGCACATCAATACCGGAAAGCCCCGGCATTTTCATATCCGTAAGAATCAGATCATAAGATTCATCCCTCATTTTTCGAATCCCCTGCTCACCGGTTTGAGCCGTATGTATATCTATATTTTTTCTGGCCATGATGCCGGATAAAACAACTAATATGGCTTCTTCGTCATCAATGACGAGGACCCTATGGGATTTGGATGTATTCAAGGCAAAGGTTTATTCTTTGTTTTGGTTTGTATATCCTTTTTCTATGGCATACCGAACCATTTCAGCCAGACTCCGGTGCCCAAGTTTTGCGCGAATGTTCGCCCGGTGTTTGTTTACGGTCCATTGGGATATATTATATGCCTCCCCGATCTGCCTGCTTGTTTTTCCCTCTGCAATAAGGCTTAAAATCTGCTTTTCCCGCAATGTTAAAGTGATATTGTCATCATGGGCTGCTTGTTCAACATAAAAACCTGCAGATACGTCGGAGTGATATTCTTCCCCTTTGATGATTGCATCAAGAGCGATTAAAAACGCTTTGCTGCTCTCTGTTTTACTAATCGAAGCGAAGGCTCCCATTTCAATTGCTCTTTGCTGGTTGGCCTCATTTAAAAAGCCGCTAAAGGCAATGGTTTTGGTTTCAGGGTAGTGGGTATGTAGTGCCAAAATCGTATCATAGCCGTTCATCTCAGGCATTTCCAGATCAACAATGGCAATATCCGGAACTGATTTTTCCATCAATGCCAGCAGTTCGATTCCATTGTTCGCTTCTCCCAAAACTTTTATTCTGCTGTTGTTTTTGAATGTATTTTTTACAGCTTGTCTGATAAGTGGATGATCATCTGCAATAACAACGGCTATACTTTCCATAATCCTCAATGATATTTATTCATCAAAATCAAGAACGTGCTTGTCTGCAACGTTCTTTTGAACTATGCCTGCTCTGAAACGAACTATAGGGTAATACATGGCATGTCATGATGAATTTAACAATAACTATAAATGTGTATTTTTCAAATCCGCCCTTTATCCGGACACGCATGTAAATAAGCTTTATGCGCTTAAATTATAAGCGTTTTAATAAGAGACCATTATTTCGCCCACATATACATCGCTGTCATAATCCTGTCGCTTATCTGATGAAACCGATGGTTATTTGACGATTTTCTTAATACCCGGAAAGTAATTTTAAATCATTTCAACGTGTTCTATGCCATTTTACGTACATTTAGAACAAGAGAACTGATTTGGCATGGATTATGCTTTTAAACAGCCATAAAAAGTATGCAAAACAGATATTTACTCCTTTTTATAAATGGAGGGACGTTTTGAAAATCCAGAGTACAGATCCCAACACGATCCATTCGCAAACACAGGTGCGTTTTTCTAACGCCCCGGAAAAACCATCTTTTAACCATGTCCTTTCAGATGCAATGGCCACTTCCCCGAAAAGTCATTCAAGTGGAAACGGGCTTATTGAGATCGGTACCATCACCCGTGATACCCCTACCATTTCACAACTTCTTTTTAAAACACCATTAAAGGATAAATGCTGGAATATTATTTATGATAAGGTCAATGCGGACAAGCCTTTTAACAAAATAAGACCCGGTACAACAATCGTTTATGATCCCCAATCCAAGGAGTTGCTCTGGGGAAAGGATCTTAAGCAAGCCATTGCTGCTAAATGTCAGAACTCGACACCACTTGTCTCACATCAAAGAATGCCAGGTGAGTCCGCCGCACAAGTAAATGATACAGCCGGAGACGACCTGTCTAAAGCAGTCAAACAATTCATAGGCAAAGATTATGATTCAATGGATTGTTACGAACTTGTGGTAGGAGGCCTCAGGCAACTTGGTGTTCAGTACAAAGGTAAAGGCGGGCTTGGTCAGCATCTTATAAGCCAGGCACTGTCCAAAGGACTGCCCCAAAATCATTACCTGAATGGGGAAGGTCTGGTATCAGAGTCCGGCCGCCAAGTATTTAAGAAAACGCTTTATAGTGTGAAAAATCCCGAGATTCAAGCAGATTCGTTAATGACGGAAATGATGCCGCTTTTAAAAGAAGGGCAGGTTCTGTCGTTTTCCATGAGGAGCAAAGGACATACCGGTGTGGTGTCAAAGGCCATGGATCAATGGACCTTTATTAACTCCGGCGATATGGACAATGCGATATCCGGAAAAAATGGCGACAAGCGTGTGGGTGAGGAATATTTGAAATCCGAACTTGAAAACTGGCTTTCTATGGCCAGGGACGCCGGCCAGGGTCTTAAAATAACCTTAGGTGACCTGAATCTGGACAGGCTATCCATGTTCGCAAACAAAAAAGTCAGCAAAAAAGTATAGGACTAATTTCCCCTTTAATTTTATCTGCGGCCGAAAGGGCCGACTGCCTTTCTATAAGCATCCCCCAAAAAGCCTTTTGGCTAAATTTCAGTGATGCTTGAAAATTTAAATCCTCGAAACAGTATATCCGTCCTAAACTGTTTTTAACCGAATAAGGCTTTTCTTTGGCCGTCTCACCTGTTAGGCTAAACAGTATTGCAATTCCTGTAATGTGTCACTAGTAGAGAAGGAGATTTCCCATGGCATTTGAGACCATTATTTCAGAAATCCTTGACGGCCATGTGGCCAGACTCACATTGAACCGCCCCGACAGCATGAATACCTTTTCCAGCCAGATGGCAAGGGAGCTGGACCAGGCCCTGGTCGAACAAGAAAACAATCCAAAGACCCGGGTGATTCTTTTAAGGGGATCAGGCCGGGCTTTTTGCGCAGGTATTGATGTCAATGAGCTGGAAGGCAAAACTGCCATTGAGTACCGGGAGTGGATCGAAAAAATGGAAGCCCCCCTGGTGAGGATATCCAAATTAAATACTCCTGTGATTGCACAGGTTCATGGCGTGGCTGCAGCAAACGGTATGGGCCTTGCCGCTGCATCCGATTTGGTAATCGCAGCAGAAGGTGTAAAAATGGGGCTGACAGCGATTAACGTAGGCCTGAACTGTGTGGGACCGGTAATTCCTGTGGCAAGATGCGTAGGGCGTAAAAAAGCCTTAGAGCTTTTGCTTTACGGTAACCTGATCAAAGCGGATGAGGCACTTCGCCTTGGGTTGGTCAATCGAGTTGTTCCAAAAGAGGAACTTGAGGAACAGGCTCTTGCCTGGGCAAAAGATTTGGCAGCCAAAAGCCCAATTGCCGTAAAAATAGCCAAATCCGCCTTTTACAAAGCCGAAGATATGGCCTATGACCAACAATTTGCTTATATGAACGAAGCATTTGCACGGTTATGCACCACTGAAGATGCCAAAGAAGGGGTCACTGCATTTTTTGAAAAACGGCCACCAAGCTGGAAGGAAAAATAATATAACCTAAGGATAAGGGAAGATGCCGTCTTCACCATCCAAACGGAACTCCCAAGAAAGCACTCCCTCACAAAGGGTCACACCACGGGTGCGCAAGACCCTACACTTTCGTATCAACTTGCTCTTTCTTTTACTTCTACTAGCTTTATTCGGCCTGATGGTCATCGTGATCCAGACCATTGGAAAACCTTTGATGATTGACGAAAACTATAAGTTTATCCGGCAAAAAGGCCAAACCCTTGTCACCCATCTGGGACAGAGGGTCAGTTATGCACAAGCATTAGCCAAAGCACTGGCAAGTATAGGTACAACCCTTCCAAAGGACGTAACTTTATTCAAAAAGACAATTCCCGCAGTTCTATATGCAAAAGAGCCCTGCCTGAATGTCGCTGGAGGAGGTATATGGCCGGAACCAGAGGCTTTTACCCCCGGTATTGCTCAACGCAGTTTTTTCTGGGGATGCGGCAGCAATAACAAACCGCGCTACTTTGACGACTACAACAATCCGAAAGGTCCGGGGTATCATAATGAGGAATGGTATGTACCTGCAAAATATCTTGATCCCGATGCTGTTTACTGGTCAGAATCTTATATAGACCCATACTCCTCCGAACCAATGGTGACCTGTACTGCACCCATGTACGAAAACAAAAAATTTACAGGTACCAGTACAGTTGACTTAAAACTCACCGATTTAAACCGGTTCCTTGACACTGAAGCCAAGGCATTGGAAGGTTATATCTTTGCCCTGGACCGTAATAACAGATTTTTGTCTTTTCCGGACCTGCCAAAAGCCAAGACAGGGCCGAGGATAGAAATCAAGGAAGAAACCTCCTTTATTCATATCAACCGCCTTGCCGAACAATACCCACAATTTAGTCCCCTTTCCAATGCACTGGAGAAACTAAATCAGAATTTTTTAAGCCTTGCTTCCGGTACACAGGCAGACCAAACAGCAAGAACAATAGCCGATCAAACCAGCCGGATCAGTTTGGACCAAGCCCGGCTGATTGTTGCAGCCTTTTTAAACCAGGATAAAAAAGTCAACTCCTTTGCCAAATTTAATCCTCTGATCATAGATCATGATGTGATAGTAGACGCTCCGGCAGTGGCATCCATATTTCTTATGCCGGAAACCTATTGGAAAATAGTCATTGTCTCCCCTCAAAGTCAGGTAACCAAAGTATCTCGGTCTGTATCCAAGCAAATATTCACCTTCATGGCTCTGGCTGCCTTTCTATGCCTGGCTATCGCATATTTGTACTTAAGATCCGTACTCATTTCTCCACTGCAAAATATGACCAACCAGCTAATCAAAGCGGTTCAGGATAAAAAAAGCCGGCATCCTTTGTCAGAAAAAAGAACGGATGAATTAGGCAATCTAGCTTTCTGGTTTAACCGGAGAACTGAAGAGTTGGATCAGGAAATCATATCCAGAAAAGCGTCACAAAAAGCCTTGGTGCAAAGCGAAAAACGATACAAGGCAATGTTTGACTCATCCAGGGATGCCATATTGATTACCGACGAGAACAGACAAATTTTGGATTGCAATCCGGCATCCTTAGATCTGTTTCAAACCAATTCAAAAGAAAAGTTTATCGCCCTTGATCCCAACATGTTTTTTCCTGAATGCCAGCCTGACGGCCAACCTTCGATCAAACGAATTCAAGAGATTAATCAGACCGTTCTTGAATCAGGGTTTGGTGTATTTGAACTGACCTTGCAACGGCTTAACAAGGAAGTGTTTTTTGCAAATATATCCACGTCAAAGGTAAAGCTTGATAATAGAATTGTTTTTCAAACGACCATCCGGGATGTCAGTCAGCAGAAACGAACCCAGGAAATGATGATACAAGCGGAAAAAATGATGTCAGTTGGCGGGCTTGCTGCAGGTATGGCCCATGAAATAAACAATCCTCTGGCCGGCATGATGCAAAATGCCCAGCTTATTCAGAACCGCCTGACACGCCAGGATGTTGACGCGAATAAAGAAGCGGCCAGGCAAGCGGGAACGAACCTGGATACCATTTCAACTTACGCGGAACGCAGAGGGATCTTCAGGCTGATTGATAATGTTTTATCTTCAGGAGACCGTGCTGCCAAAATCGTGAAAAACATGCTCAGTTTTTCACGGAAAAGTGACAAAGTTTTCTCCTCCCATGATCTGACCCATCTTCTGGATGAAACTTTTGAACTTGCCAAAACCGATTATGATGTCAAAAAACAATATGATTTTAAACAAGTGACTGTAAAACGGCAATATGACTTAAACTTACCCATGGTCAGTTGTGATAAAGGTAAGATACAGCAGGTCTTTTTGAATATCATTAAAAACGGTGTCCAGGCCATGCAAGGAGCCGGACTTAAATCCAATGAGATGGTTTTTACCTGCAGGGTTTTTGAACAGGGGACTTCAGTTGTTGCAAGTATCAACGACAACGGTCCTGGGTTAACGGCCAATATCAAAAAACGCATCTTTGAACCCTTTTATACCACCAAAGGAGTTGACCAGGGGACTGGGCTTGGGCTTTCAGTCTCATATTTTATCGTTGTTGATGACCATGGTGGTCAAATTGAAGTTGAGTCCAAACCCGGCCAGGGCACCACAATCATTATAAGACTTCCTTCAAATTAGATTCAAAACTTACTATATTTAAGTTTATATATTCCGTGCAAAACCCTCCCGGATAGGTTATTTTAGAAGGGTTGCAACGTTGAATACAAAATTGGGTTCCTCTTAGGGTAACCGCAAACGCTTGAAGGACAACGCCTTGTTTCATTTGATCAAATCCCTTATCCGGGCCGGGTTTCAACACCGTGGGATGGTTCTGGTTTCCGCATATATGATTCTTCTTGCGGTATCCAGTATACTTATCACTTTAACAGAACCCGATGACAGTGCCCTGACCCAATTGGACCAGGCATTGTGGTGGAGTATTGTTACGTCAACCACAGTAGGCTACGGTGATCTTTATCCTGTTTCTAATGCCGGAAAAATAATTGCTGTAGTCCTTCCCATGTTCATGGGAATTGGCTTAGGTGCTGCTTTTATAACCCATGTAGCATCTTACCTCATAGAAAGGAGAGACAAGAAAATGCACGGGGAAACGCCCTACACCGGTACCGGCCATATTCTTTTGGTCGGCCACACCGAGGAAACAGAATACCTTGCAGAACAAATCCGGGGAGATGAGACCTACCAAAACCAAGATATGGTTATCCTTGCAGACCTGCCTCGCCACCCGTTTCCGGAACAGGACCATACCTATTTTGTTAAAGGCAGGCCTGACACTATCCAGGCGTTAAAACGGGCCAACACCCCCAATGCAGACCGTATCATTATACATACCGGCAGCGATGAGCTCAGTCTTTTTGCATTGATTAATGCCCTTAAGCTGAAAAACGAAAAGTGTGAAATCACAGTTCGATGCTTATCCAGCCAAAGCCTTCAGACTTTTTCTTCAGTACCCGGGGAATTTGAAACCATCATGCAGATGACCGCAGAAATGATGGTCCAGGCCATGCAGGACAAAGTACACCTTCCCCTGCAGATGCTTCTTAAAAACGACGAGGGCGAAGAAATCTACCAGGTTGGCGTATCCCGCATCGGAAAGGGCCAGACCTGGTGGAAAGTCCATACCTATCTCATGGAAAAATACAAGTTTTTAAGTTTTGCTCTCAGAGGTCCTGACGGCAGTATTCTTGTCAACCCCCCTGCTGACGAACCCGTGACAGACCAATGCGGTATATGGCTTATCGCTCCCAAACGCCCGGTAAACCTTGAATGGCCAAGCTAAAGGATTCAAAGGCCCTGTCATGAATCTTCCATTGAATTATGACACTCCAAATGGATTTTCTTTGTCCGAGTGTCCTCACGGTTCCGGCACACCTGTTTTTAGCAGCCCGGAATGGACAGACATCCAACTTGCCGAAGACTACCAGGTCACCTTCCACAAGATCGGCAGCCACATTCTCAGCGCCTATCCAAAAGGAAAAATAACATATGAAGGCACTTGTGCCCTATTTGATGCCTACGACAAATTCCTCCAGGCAAGCGGCCTTTCCCGAAGTTCATTTGTAGAAATATCCGATTATAGCGGCATCGTAAATTTACCCTCAAAACGAGCCCGGTTTGAGGTAGCTGAACGTCTGCTGGAAAAAACAAAGCAAAATAACCTTATTGGCCATTTTGTCTACAATGTTCCCAAGCATATCAAGTGGATATATAACATCGGCATACGTCTCAAACAGCCCGGTATCCCTATGATGGCGGTGGACACCTATAAAGAGGCCCTGGATCAAGCCTTACGTTTAAAGACAAACAAAGCCGGTACCCAAGGGATGATCCCTCAGGCTGAAAATGATTTAGATTTAAAACGCACCAGCCCTGAACATATCCAGGATATCCTGGATTATCTTGGCAGTATCAATTGGGATGAAGCCGGTATGAGAGAAGAAAATATTCCGGAATCCCACCCCTTGAAACCGGTTTTTAATGCCATTGCCATCCTCAAAGCTGACCATGACGCAACCCGGGACGAACGGGAAAAAATCCAGGAAAAATACAAGCATCTTTTCAACCGTATTTCAGACCCCATCCTGGTGTTTGACAAAAACACCCAAAAGATTCTGGACTGGAACCAGGCTTTTTTAAGCACTTACGGCTTCTCACAAGAAGAATTGGTCACCATGACCCCGAAACATCTGCATCCTTTGGAAGAACTGGACCGCGTCAACCGGAATATCGGGAAACACGCCCCGGGAAAAATCGGACGCTATACCCATGTCACCAAATCCGGTGAATCCATGGATGTGGAAATCCGAACCGATGAGACCGACTACCAGGGCAGATCGGCATGGATCTCCACCATCAGGGATATTACCGAACAAAACCGCCTTGAAAAGGAGCTGCGGCGTCACAGGGATGCCCTGGAAGGTGTGGTGAAAAAAAGGACTCGGGCACTGGAGCAGGAAATTGCGGACCGAAAACAAACTGAAACAAAATTTAAAACACTTTTTGATTTAAACGCGGATGCCGTGCTGCTTCTTGACAAGAATGGGTTCATTGATTGCAACCAGGCGGCTTTAGATTTATTTGGATGTACCTCCAAAGAGGAGTTGTCTGACCTCGGCCTGGGTGGCATTTCTCCAAAATTTCAGGAAAACGGCCGGATATCTGAGCCTCTGGCCCGGGAGAACCTGGGGCTTGCATTTGAATTAGGCACCAATCAATTTGAATGGATCCATCTTAATAATAAAACCAGGCGGACGTTTCCGGCAGATGTTGTCCTTCACCGCATGACCCTGGATGGAAAGGATGTACTCCAGGCCATTGTAAGGGATATTACCCAGCGCAGGGAGTCTGAAGAAGCCCTTCGGCAGAGTGAAGAAAAGTATCGGGGCATGATTGAGAACATGCAGGATGTATTTTTCAGAACGGATTTATCCTGGAACCTGACCATGATATCTCCATCCGGCTTAAGCCTTCTTGGATACGGATCAGATACACAAATTCTCGGACAAAATATAGGAAAACTTTTCTTTAATAAAAGTCAAGAATTTGACCGGTTCAAAGAAAACCTGAACACCTATGGAAACGTCAGGTACTTTGAACTGGACCTTATCACGCGTGAAAATGAAATAATACCGGTTATCTCCTCGTGTACCTTATACACGGATGCTTTGGACACCCCTCATGGCATTGAAGGTACCATTACCAACATCAAAGCTCAGAAAGAAGCGGAAGACACCCTGCGTCTGGCAAAACGCCAGGCAGAATCCGCTGCCAAAACTAAAAGTGATTTTCTGGCTAACATGAGCCATGAAATCCGAACCCCCTTAAATGCAATCCTGGGCATGGCAGAGCTTGTACGCGAAACAGAACTCAACGATTACCAAAAAAATCTGATGACCACAATCAACACCGAAGCCTCATCACTCTTAGGCATTATCAACTCAATTCTTGATTTCTCAAAAGTTGAGGCCGGTCGGATGGAATTGGAAACCACCCCCTTTAACTTAAGGGTATTGTTTGAAGATCTGGCAACAAGTTTTGCTGTGACCGCCCACAGAAAAGAATTGGAGTTTATTTCCTTTCTTTCTCCAGACACTCCTGAACAGCTAGTTGGAGATCCGGGCCGAATCCGCCAGGTCCTGGTTAATCTGGTTGGTAATGCCATCAAATTTACCCAAGACGGGGAGATATTCATCTGGGTAGATTTGCTTGAAGATACAAAGGAACGCGTCAGCCTTCGATTCAATGTTAAAGATACAGGCATCGGCATTCCAAAAGATAAACAAGACTATATATTTGAAAGCTTTGCTCAGGCAGACGGCTCCACTACCCGAAAATACGGTGGAACAGGCCTTGGTACGGCAATTTCCAAAGAATTGGTCACTCTAATGAACGGCCGTATCGGTGTTGAATCTGAACACGGTAAAGGCGCCTTGTTCTGGTTCACTATACCCTTAGCTAAACATATAGAGCAAAAAACCGCTCCACGTTTTCAAGACGTTTGGGGTCTGGTGCTATATAGCTGTGACCAACGCGAAAAACCGGGAAAGAGATGCCTGTTTGTTCATCGAGGATGCAGGTTTGTGGCTTGAAAACGACGATCCCGACAGTCT
>JAKSAU010000137.1 GCA_022361535.1 Desulfobacterales bacterium | reverse complement strand
CCGAATCAATGCCTTCATCAGCATCCCAGAATGCAATTTCCCTGATACCGGGGTTGTCAATCACCATGCCACCCTGGGGCATTATAATCAAATCCCGGGTAGTAGTTGTGTGTCTGCCTTTACCTGTATGGGTACCTATAGCCCCGGTCGCCTGGATATCTTTTCCGTATAATCTGTTTACCAGTGTCGATTTGCCTGCACCGGACGAGCCTACCATGGTCGTGGTTTTACCGGATTCAAGATAAGAGGTTAAAGCGGCAAGCCCGGAATGTTCTGATGCAGAGACAAGGTGGACAGGGACACCGAAAGCAACTGTTTCAACTTCATTGACAAAATCTTCAGGATCTTTGTGAAGGTCTGCTTTTGTCAAAACGATCACAGGATTCAACCCGCAATTATAGATCAGGGTCAGGTAGCGTTCTATTCGGCGCAGGTTAAAATCCTGATCAAGCCCTGAGACGATAAATACCGTATCCAGATTTGCTGCAATGACCTGCTCTTTCATTGGATGGGCACTCTGCTTGTTGTGTGCCCCAGATGCCCCGCGGGACAAGGCATTTTTTCTTTCTAATACCTTTACAATCATCGTATCCTTCATGAGAACCCAATCTCCTGTTACAGGATACTCAGCAGTTGGGTCATGGGAGATTCGTCCGGCTAATGTGGCAAGCCATTCTTCTTTTCCATTGCTCGTACGAAACTTGTTTTTACTGACCCCGATCACTCTGGCCGGAACCATCTCGTTGTTGCATAAGTCATGTTGGGTCTGAAAATAGGAGTCCCACCCGAGACGTAACATATGGTTGGGAAACTTAGGGGTATTTAAATTGTCTGTATTCTTTTCAATGTTCATTGTTGTGTCTTAGCCTTTTCTAACTCGAAAATTTTTAGCATTACCGATGTAAACCGGCATAAACCCTATCGAACCTAAAATTGGGGGTTAGTTACAAAAAGATATGAATTGGGTTGTCGGCAAGTGGCAGAAATAGAGACGGGTTCTCAATCAAAATTAGAATGAGAACAGGCAGGATAAAAAAGGCTGTTTTTTAAAAGAGATTCGCTAATTTTGCGAATGTAAAACCATTATCAATCAGCTATCACTATCCTGGTCCTTTTTACCGGCAACCATTGACACAATATCCACTGATTTGATGAGCATAAAAACCTCTTAATTATTTAGTAAAAATGGGTTAATTATCCTAAAAACAAGGAAGATGTCAAGAACAACTCTATAAACAGCAACAGATAGATATCTCGTATACCAGATACCGGCTCGTTCATCCCGGAAACGGCTGCCGTGTTTTTGGAACAAACTACTGTGAGAAGCGTAACCTTTCATACCTGAACCATAATTTGGAAAAGCCATTGAAAAAAGCGGCAGTCCTCTCCGTGATGACAGATCCGGTATTTGTACATGCCAAGGCCACCTTGACTTTTAGCACCTGGTATACTATCCATAAACT
>JAKSAU010000123.1 GCA_022361535.1 Desulfobacterales bacterium | reverse complement strand
GTAGGCATCGAACTCATGCGTAAACCCGTATTCCTGGGCGTAGAGGACACCGTGGCGGTGAATCACGGTTCCGATATCACCGGGCCGGTGTGACCTGAGGGTTACCAGGCCGGACGGCTGTCCCTCCAGAAGGGACAGGATGGTGTCCATGGCCGCCAGGAGCTTGCCTCTCTCTTCTTCGGACAGGCCCTCGATCATCCCGGCGATGTGGGTGTTGGATGTTTTTCTCAAAGCCCCGTAGGCTTCCCGGCCGGCCCGGGTCGGCGCGATGAGCCGTTTCCTGGAATCATCCGGGGACGGGGTCCGGGTCATCAGGCCGAGGCGTTCCAATTTCCCCAGGGCCTTGCTGAGATAGTCCGGGGACAGATCCAGCTGTTTTGCCAGATCCGTGGCATACAGGGGGGCGGTATGGTTGAGTTCGTACAGAAGACGGGCCTGGACCAGGGAAAAATCGCTCTTGAGGAAGCGGTTGGTGATCAGTCCCAGTTTCTGGGTGTAAAACCGGTTGAAGGACCGGATGCGGTTGATATCTCTCGTCATTTTCAACTCTCCCGAAAACGGATTGGATAATATCCGTTTTTAGAAATTATACTTGAAAATGTCAACTATTTATTTGAAAAGTTCAATTACTTTTTGGATCCAACACCTCCCTGAGCATCCGCGCGATCTCCTTCTTGGTAACGGGCTTCTCCACATATCCCTGGATGCCATGCTCCCGGATCGTGCCCGAATCGATCTGGTCACTGAATCCGGAACAGACCACAATGGGAATGTCCGGCCTGAGGCCACGGATCTCCCGGGCCAATTGAATGCCGGTCATGCCGGGCATCGTCATGTCGGTCAGCACGATATGGCATGATAAGCGTTGGTGGCCAGGTTCATGATGACCTGGTGCAACTGGGTGGGATCGGCCGTCACCGGTCCGCAGTCCGCGTCGATTTCCGTACGGATTTCAATGGTTTTGGGAATGGAGGACTCAAGCAGTTTCAAAATTTCCGCCAGGACCTCCTGCAGCCGGACCGATTCGAGCACCGTCTCTCCCTGACGGCTGAACGTCAGGATCTGCCGGACCAGTTCCCGGGCCCGCAGGGCGGCCCTGAGGATCTCCCCGACATGATCCTGGAGCGGGCTGTCCCGG
>JAKSAU010000819.1 GCA_022361535.1 Desulfobacterales bacterium | reverse complement strand
TACCCTTACACCGATTTTTTTATAAAACCCCATACTCATCCTTTTTAAGTAACATACTGGTGAAAAGACTTTTCTTGGACAATACCGTATAATATAAACGCCATAAATTTAAAAAACAAGATCTGTATAGATAACAGATTCTTTGCCAAGAATACCATTTCGTTAAAAGGTACATAGCAAGCAAAAAAAAGCCCCGGAAAATTATCATTTTCCGGGGCTCAGGTATTAAACTATCTATTTGATTCTTACTACTTTATACCTCCGGGCGGGGGTACAGTCCTGATCGTTCAACGATCTCAGGCACTTTTTCTTCCCACTCAATGGCCATGATATGGAACCCGGCAACACCTTCTACTTCTTTGAGTTCCTGGATATGCTCAACACAGATGTCGATACCTTCCTGGGCCTGTTTACCCTTTTCAACGCCAGCCAGACGCTTGATTATTTCATCAGGCACATCCATTCCAGGGACTTTGTTTTTCATGTACTTGGCCATACCCACAGATTTCATGGGCGTCATACCAGCCATAATAAATGCTTTTTCTGCCAGGCCTTTATCACCAGCCCTGCGCATCCACTCTTTGAACTTGTCAAGGTTATAGATACACTGGGTCTGGATAAATTCTGCACCACAGGCAATCTTTTTTGCAAGGCGAGGAATACGGATTTCAAACGGATCGGCAAATGGGTTTGCTGCCGCACCGACAAACATTTTAGGCGGTCGTTTGATGTCGTCACCACCAAGGAATTTCCCTTCATCCCGCATATGGCGGACAGTTTGAACCAACTGCATTGAATCCAGATCATGGACGTTCTGGCCCTGGGCACAGTCACCAAAACTCTGGTGGTCACCGGAAAGGCAGAGCATATTGCTGATATCAAAAGAAGCAGCACCCAAAATATCACTTTGAAGTGCTACACGGTTTCTGTCACGTGTAACCATCTGGAGCACAGGCTCAATGCCTTCCAGTTTAAGATGGACACAAGCTGCCAAAGATGACATCCGGGTCATGGCTGTCTGGTTATCGGTTACATTTACCGCATCCACGTGATCCTTTATCAGTTTGCCTTTTTCACGGACTTCTTCAGGGTCACTGCCCCTTGGGGGACCGCACTCGGAAGTTACACCCAGGTGGCCGGCCTTCATCACCTTTTCCAGTCTGCTTTCGGTATTTAACTGACTCATATCTTCACATCCTCCCTGGTTACGGTTCTGGGGCCGCCTGCTCTGTCGGTAGACCAGTCTTTGATTGGGGTGACAACTTCATAGTCATCCATTTTGTCCAATGCCTTGAGCCGGTCAATGATCAACTGCCATGCGCAGTCTGTGTCCGGTCCCAGTTCGCATTTGCCGCTGGCAGAACCGCCGCAGGGACCATTCATAACCCGTTTGGCACATCTGGAAACCGGACAGATCCCGCCGGTCCTTGCCAGAATACAGGACCCACAGGCCTGGCAGCGTTCCGTCCAAAGCCCGCGGTCTTCATTGGCACCCAAACAAACAGTATTTACGCCGGGCAGCAACGGTGTTGTCAGGTATTTTTCTGCGGCAAACTGGACACCGACCCCGCAGGCCAGTGACACAACAGCATCATAATCATCAATCACGTTCCGGATTTCTTCCAGGTATTCATGATCGCACTGGCGTTCCAGGGTGCGTTCATCAATAGTTTTCTCTTTGCCCTGGGTGATAAAATACATGCGCAACGCCGAAGCCAGAACTTCCACTTCTTTTTTTCCACCGGCTTCACACACGGTGACACATTCATTACACCCGAGGATGAGAAGGCGGTCGAAATCCTTCACTTCCTCAATGATTTCTTCAATGGGTTTTTTCTCTGCTATTATCATAACCTTTACCTCATATCAGCGGTTAATGTGTTAACGCTTCTCAAGCTGCTGCGCTTAGGCTGCCTCACTTGTTTTTTTTTGTTTGATCACCCGAACCGGATTGGGTCCAAGTTCACGGATATGTTCCACCATTTCTGTAGCATACTGGGCAAACAAAGGCCCCTCACCGGAGGAGAGGTTGTACATTCTTACCCGTTCGCCGCCAACACCCACTTTATCCAGGAGCAGGGCAGCTTGTTCAATACGCTTGCGTGCCCGAAAATTACCCTGGTTAAAATGGCAGTCACCTTCCATGCAGCCGACGCAGAACACACCGTCAGCCCCTTTCTCAAATGCCCTGAGCACATGGATTAAATCAAGTTTGCCGGTACAGGGCAGACGTACAATTCTAAAGCTTGTAGGGATTTTCAGTCTCATGGAACCTGCCAGGTCCGCAGCTGAATACCCTCAGTAATTACAGCAGAACGCCAGGATTACCGGATCGAATTCTTTTGTCATATTACCCCCTCCAGCAAAGACTCCACCTTGCTGAGCAATGATTCATCTTCATACCAATTCAGTTTAATGGTTTTGGCCGGACACTCTGAAGCGCAGACCCCGCAGCCCTGGCACAAGGCCGGATCGATGTAGGAAACGCCCATCTCGTTGATCACCGGCACATTGTAAGGACAAGACCTTACACAGACCAGGCAGGAGGCACAGTTGACCTGGTTGACTTCCGCCACAACCGCTGACAGGGTCAGGTATTCCTGTGCCAGGAAGGTTGTCGCCCTGGAAGCTGCAGCCATTGCCTGGGAAACGGTCTCTGTAATCAGCTTGGGACCGTGAGCCGTACCGCAGATAAAGACACCTTCTGTTGCCGCATCAACCGGTCTGAGTTTAACATGGGCTTCCATGAAGAACCCTTCCGGATTTCTCTGAGTCTTGATGATGGTGGAAAGTTCCTCTGTATCCGAAGACTCTACCCCGGCACTAAGAGCAACAAGATCACAGGAGGCTTCAACAGGCTGTCCCAAGACATGATCCCTGAAAGTAACGGACAATCCGTCATCGGTCTGTGAAACCTGGGGCGGATTCTCCTTATCAAACCTTGAGAAGATCACGCCCATGTTACGGGCCTTGGTGTAGAACTCTTCCATCATGGAGTACATTCTCATATCCCGGTACAAGATAAAGACATCTGTATCCGGGCTTTTTTCCTTGATGGCAATGGCGTTCTTCACCGCGTTCTGGCAGCAGATTCTGGAACAATTGGGGTTGTCTTCGTTTCTTGAACCTACACACTGAATCATGACCACGCGGTCAAGATTCTCAGCCTTTCCATCTTCAATCAAGTCTGCCAGTTCAAGCTGGGTGACAACGTTTTCGCTTTCATTGTAAAGGAATTCTTTGGGTTGATATTCGGTAGCACCGGTGGCCACGATCATTACCCCGTGGTCGATTTTCACCTCTTTCATTGAAGATCCCACAAGGACCTCGGTGTTAAAGTTTCCTTTATACCCACCAAACCCGACAACAAGTGCTTGCTTGAGTACATCAATGTTGTCATGGGTTTCCACGGTATCGACCAGATCTTTTACAAAAACCTGGACATCGTTACCTTCAATGGTGTGATGGAGTCTTGCGCCAAGGCCGCCTAAATGGTCTTCTTTTTCAAGCAATGTGACATGAAAACCCTGATCAGCCAAGCCTTTGGCAGCTGTCATACCGGCAATACCGCCGCCGATAACCAATGCTTTGTCAATAATGGAAATCCGCTTGTCATGCAGCGGCCCTAAAGTAGACACCCTGGCCACAGCCATGCGGATCAGATCTTTAGCCTTTGCCGTGGCTTTCTCAGGTTCATGGAAATGCATCCAGGAGTCCTGGTTACGGATATTGGCCATTTCAAAGAGATATTTATTCAGACCGGCCTCTTCAAGGGTGTCCATGAAGATACCCTCATGGGTCTTGGGTGTACACGATGCCACCACCACCCTGTTAAGATTATGCTCGTCAATCACTTCTTTGATCGAAACCTGTGTATCCTGCGAACAGGTAAACAGGTTCTCTCCTGTAAAGACGACATTGGGAAGGTTCTTGGTGTATTGTTCTATCTCTGTTACATCAATAATCCCTGCGATGTTAATACCGCATTTGCAGATAAAGACCCCGACTCTGGGATCTTCACCCAACACATCGCGTTCTTCAGGCATGGACACCGTCTTTGTCTGTGTATGACGTGCCGGTGCCAGGTGGATACCGGCGGCCCCAGCAGACCCGGAAGCTTCCGTAACTGAAGACGGAATATCTTTTGGGCTTTGGAAAGAACCTGAGACATAAACGCCAGGCCGTGACGTTTCAAGGGGATTAAAGGTCTGGGTCTGTACAAATCCGTATTTATCCAGGCCAACCCCGAGTTTTTCAGCAAGATCTTTGCTCTCTTTGGGTATGGTCAACCCCACAGAAAGAATGACCATGTCAAATTCTTCTTCCTGCATTTTGCCGTCTTCATCGGCATATTTAAGGATCAGGTCGTCCGTACCCGGTTTTTCAACAACCGAGTGAATACGGGATTTGACAAATCTTACCCCTTCCTGCTCGGCTGCCCTGTTATAGTATTTTTCATAGTCTTTGCCGAATGTCCGCATATCCATATTAAATATGGCTGCATCCAGATCATGCTCAGAATGCTCTTTAGCGATCATGGCATCTTTGATGGCGTACATACAGCAGACAGAAGAACAATATCCGTTTCCGCAGCGGTTGGTATCCCTTGATCCGATACACTGGAGCCAGGCAATCTTTTCAGGTTCCTTTTCATCGGAAGGCCTTACCAGATGTCCCATAGTCGGACCGCCGGCGGACAGGATACGTTCAAACTCAAGAGAGGTCATCACGTTTTTGGAACGGTGATACATATAGGTATCATCCATGCCGCTTGGATCAAACGTGGTGGCGCCGGTAGTCATAATAACCGCCCCCACATTCACATCACGAACTTCAGGTTGCTGGTCGTGATCTACGGCGCCTGCAAGACAGACTTCCACACATTGGTAACACTCGGAACAAATACCGCAGGACAGGCACCTGGCAGCTTCCTGATCAATCAGATCTTTGGCTATCGCCTGGGTCACCTCTTTGAAGTTGCCCTCCCGTTCCGCCACAGGAATATGCTCCGCCTTAACGCGATCCATCTTAGGCACGTCTATGATTTCAGGTTTTTCAAAATCGTATGATTTTTCCCTGCCTTCATTCAGATCTTTACCGTTGATAAACCGGTCAATGGATTCTGCCGCTTCCTTACCAGAAGCAATGGCATCGACCACGGATTTAGGTCCGTAATAGGCATCCCCGCCTGCAAATACCCAGTCAATCGGGGTTTGCAATGTGACAGGATCAGCTTCATATCCGCCTGGAGGCGTCAGTTTGATGCCTTCTTTTTCTGCGAATTCCGTTTCTCCCATCTGCCCGATTGCAACAATTACGTTATCCGCATCGTACATGGTCAAGGCGCAGTTATCATACTGAGGATTGAACCGTCCGTCTTCGTCAAATACAGCGGTACATTCCATGAATTCAACTTCAGACACTTTATCGCCGTCACCGACAAACCTTAACGGCCCCTTGGAGTTGACGATATTGATTCCTTCTTCAAGGGCTTCTTCAATCTCGTAATCCCAAGCCGGCATCTCGTCGCGTTTTTCAAGACAGACCATGGTAACATCGTCCGATCCCAGGCGTTTTGCCGTAAGTGCCACGTCAACAGCCACGTTACCACCGCCGATAACAACTGTTTTGCCGGACAGTTTTTCGCCTTTGCCCATGGCAGCATCTCTTAAGAACTCTGTGCCTTTGATTACACCGTCAAGGTCTTCTCCCTTAACGCCAAGGCCTCTGGAACCATGAAGACCAGTTGCCATAAACACTGATGCGTAGCCGTCAGACTTCAGGCTGTCCAGGGTAATATCTTTTCCGAATTCCACGCCGGTTTTTATCTCAACCCCGAGTTTTTCAATCACGGCGATTTCTTTTTCAAGTTCAGCCTTTGGCAGGCGATATTCGGGAATACCAACAGCCATCATGCCGCCTTTAACCGGCAGTTTTTCAAAAACCGTTACCCCGTAGCCTTTTTGGGCCAGGTAGTATGCTGTGGTCAAGCCTGCAGGACCGGAGCCCACGATGGCAACTTTTTCATCCCGTTTTTCATCCAGATCCGGTAGCCATGGATCATCCCCTTCCAAATCCAGATCCGCCAAATACCTGTGAAGATACTGGATGGCCAGAGGCTGATCTGCATCACCCCTTGTACAAACAGACTCACAAGGATGGTGGCAGACACGCCCGCAGGAACCCGGGAAAGGGTGTTCCTGCTTAAACAGTTTTAATGCTTCATGATATTTTTCCTGCTGCATCAGGGCGATAAACCCCTGGATGGACACATGGGCAGGACAAGTGGCTTTACACGGAGCAATGGACCGTTTTGAAATGCCATATGCGCCAGGTATAGCCTGCTCATATTGTTTAAAAATCGCTTTTCTTGGTGCTAAGCTCTCGTTATGTTCGCTGGGCGTATCCACAGGACATACCTTGGTACACTCCCCGCATGAGGTACATTTTGCAAGATCGACAAATCTAGGATTCTCTTTTATCTTGGCCGTAAAGTTCCCCTGCTCTCCGTCCAGTTCCAAAAGCTCTGTGTTCGTCAACAATTCGATGTTCAGATGCCGGCCGACCTCGACCAGTTTGGGTGAGATAACTCACATGGTACAGTCATTGGTCGGGAATGTCTTATCCAGCCGTGCCATCATACCGCCGATGGCGTATGATTTTTCAACCAAATAGACATAATAGCCAGAATTGGCTAAGTCGATGGCAGACTGCATACCTGCAATACCACCACCGAGAACCATGACAGAACCTGCCAGGTCTTTTTTTGGTGTTACATCTTGACTCATTCTCCATACCTCCTAACCGTTAATATAGCCTCACTGGTAATAAGCTTTTTTTCCGCCCCGGTATTTGCCTCCACAACCCGGGTTCGGGTAATAACAAAAAAAAAGCCCGGTCATCATAAATGATAACCGGGCTTAAAAATCTAATCTGTCAGAATGTACAACTTGTTTTCCATCCATGGCTAAGGATAATGGAAAACGGGTATATCCGGAATCGCCTAAGTGGCTATTATTTTCCGGGCTTTGTGCCGTCCCCGGGTAAAGACCGGGATTCGTTCCGACATCATGTTCCGTATGCGTGCATCGTGTCTGTATGATTCTGTAAAAACCTATACGGCACCTCTTTCATTCAACTGGATGATGCAGCCAACAGCTTTATTACTAAGGGCTTAACCCTGTCTCTTTTTTTGCAACCTACAGGCTCCCGGCCGGTATGAGAGAAATAACAATAAGTGAAACCGGGACGCTGTTTCGGATGCAACCCGGCAGTAAACTCACTCATTCCTTTGTATTGCCGGATTCCCCACAGTTTTAAGTAGGAGAATGGTATTTCTTTGTCAAGAGTTATTTCCCTGCATCATCTTGTAAAAACGGTCCAAATCCTTTTTCCGTGGGACTATTTAAAAATCACGCCATTTTGTGACCCTTTGAATTTATTTATATAATTTATATATTAAATAAAATTCATGAAATTCCACGGCCACATTTTTCAGACCTTGTTCATTAAGAATCTTTTTGTAAAGGTTTTATTCCTGGAAAATAAAATTGTTCAACAATGTGGGTGAGAAACCTGAATTTATGGGCCACCATTAGGGCTTTTCGAGGCTTTGGTTTTTATCATGATTGTACAAAAATTTTGAGCTGAACCAAACCAAGACAAGAACAGGTATTCCAATGACGGCTGTAAGTGTAAAGAAGAATGGATATCCCATATTGTCCACCATGGAGCCAGAATAGCCGGCAAACAACTTTGGTATCAATGTCATTAAAGATGAAAACAGGGCATATTGCGTTGCAGTAAATCTCACATTGGTCAAGCTGGATAAAAAAGCAACAAATGCTGCACTGGCAATACCCCCTGCCAAATTGTCCGCCGAGATAACAAGGTAAAGCATGGGAAGGCTTGGGCCCGTATTAGCCATGACCACAAACAACAGGTTGGTTAAAGCAGCAAGCAGAGCGCCGGCAAAAAGGATTCGCATGACACCAAACCTTATGGAAAGAATACCGCCTAAAAAGCCACCGGCAATGGTCATGAACAACCCAAAGGTTTTTACCACACTGGCAATCTGTGTCTTGGTAAACCCGAGATCCTGGTAGAAAACATTCGCGATGACCCCAAGCACGATATCTGAAATGCGGTAGAGGCCAATAAGGGATAAAAGCAACCAGGCCAAAGCAAGGCCGTAGCGGTTAAAAAAATCTGAGACCGGTTCCACATAAGCCACTTTAACCATGCGCTTGTCTGCAATACCTAAACCGACCATGATGCGTGCAGTTAAAACTGCCGCACAGATTCCGCATGCAAGCCTTAATGTTTCGATTAGGAACCCTGCAAGAGGACCGTTTATCTTCCATTGTGTAAGCGTTTCTTTTAGTGACGCGGACAAGCCAGACGTTAAATAGAACCATACAACAAATGCAGATGCGGCCATTAAAAATAGGACAAACGACCGGATATGCCCTTTAAAATCTTTGTCACTCAAACGCTCTTTATTTCCCTCAGGTTCCGGAATAACCAAAGTGGTTACCATACCCACAACCATACATCCGGCCATGATCCAGTAGGTCGTTTGCCAGGCTGAAAAATTATATGACGCTTTGGACGAGCCCAAAAATTCTGCCATAAACAGGGCGCCAGCACCTGCCACAAGCATACCGATCCTGTACCCTGCAATATAAGTTGATGCCATCATGGCTTGCAGTTCATTTCCAGCAGACTCAATACGGTAGGCATCAATGCATATATCTTGGGTCGCAGATGAAAACGCAAGTGCCACACAAGCCATTGCCATCAACGTAAGATGCGTGTGGCTGTCGGCCGGATCGATCATGGCCATCCATGCAATGGAAACGGCAATCGCTATCTGCGCGGTTAAAATCCATCCCCGCCGCCTGCCAAGCAAACGGGTTAAAATGGGCACAGGCATCTGGTCAACCAAAGGCGCCCAGATAAATTTAAAAGAATACATAAGCGTTGCCCAGGAAAAAAAAGTTACGGCTGAACGCGCCACACCAGCTTCCTTTAACCAAAGGGACAACGATGAAAAAATCAAATAAAGGGGAAGGCCGGCTGAAAAGCCGAAAAAAAGCATTGTAATTACGCGGGGATGAAAGAAGGCCTTGACTGCCACCTTCCAATTGGAAGATCGATAGGATGTCATGGACAACAGGCTGGCCCTTAAGTTTTAGAGGGTCGTTTCAAAAGTATAGGAGACGCCGTAACACTGGATGGAGTTGTTCTGATTATTTAAGAACAAATTGCACTGATCAACAATATCATCCATCTGATCGTCAGTCCTATCCTGGTTCAGATGAATCAGGCCCAATTGCCCGACCCCTGCCTTTACAGCCAGGTCAAGTACATCATCCACAGAAGAGTGACCCCATCCGACTTTGCATTTATACTCTTCAGCCGTATACTCAGCATCGTGGAACAGGATATCAGCCCCTTTTGAGAAATTAATGTATTTCTCCTTTGTCAATCCTTTGCGATGGGCATATCCAAGTTCGTTGTCTGTTAAAAAGACAAAGGTTTTTCCGTTTTCAGTAAATTTGAACCCTAAACTATCTTTGGAATGGGAAGTTGCGATACTTTCAATGCTCACTGATCCAATGGTGAAGCTATCGTTTAAAGACGCGTCAAACAGGATGTCTGCATGATAGTCTTCGATACGGACAGGAAAGAAAGGGGTTTTCATGACCTCATCGATAACCTCTTTCGTGGATATACCACCAAACGTCCTGTCCTGAACTTTAAGAGTGGTGTCGGCACAAAGCAGAGGATGAAAAAAAGGCAGTCCTATAATATGATCCCAATGGGTATGGGTCAAAAGCATGTAACACTCTTTTACATCACGCTTGACAAGGGATTTGCCCAGCCGCCTGATACCGGTGCCAGCATCAACAATAATAGTTTCACCCGAATTCGCCTGGATTTCTAGACAGGTCGTATCCCCTCCGTATTTTACATATTCTTTTCCAGATACGGAAATGGACCCTCTGGACCCCCAACATTTTATTCGCATGGTTCTCCTGCATCCATAATTAGAGTGTCTCCCTACAACAGACCGGTTTCTATAGAATCGTATGAATTTATGCTAAAATCAATATATTTTTTTAGTGAACATTTAATTATTGTCAATTCCAATCACAAAACAGGAAAAATACTGTAAAAAATCACCATTAAATTCAGTTCATTTTCTTTTTGTTAATCAGTTTCAAAAATAGTTTGAAAATACCAAACTTTTTGGCATACATATATATCTATAGTTATGTAGCTTGCTTGAGAAGTGTGGGTTATCAACCAGAACCATTAATAATAAAACAAGGGGATGACATATGGCACAGCTTATCGCAGACAGGCGTGATGTGGACTTTGTACTGCATGAACAAATCGGTACGGTGGATCACGAATTATTTGAGGAATTCAATAAAAAGACCATTGACCTGATTGTTTCCGAGGCCAGAAACCTGGCAATCAAAGAAATTCTGCCCACCTTCAAGGAAGGTGACGAAATCGGCTGCACCCTGAAAGACGGTAAAGTGACCACCCCGGAATCGTTCAAACGGGCTTGGGAATTATTCTGCGAAGGTGAATGGCTGGCCATGTGCGATGACCCGGAATCCGGCGGCCAGGGTATGCCTAAAACTGTAGGATGCGCAGCCTTGGAATATATGGTCGGTGCCAATTCTGCTTTTATGCTCTACTATGGAATGACCCATGGAGCAGCCAAACTGGTTGAGGCCTTTGGAGACGAAACACAGAAAAAACTGTATATGAAGAAAATGTTTGCCGGTGAATGGGGCGGCACAATGCTGTTGACTGAACCGGAAGCAGGTTCAGATGTCGGCGCACTGACGACTACAGCAACGTTAAACGACGATGGGACCTATTCCATCCAGGGAACCAAGATATTTATCTCTGCCGGCGAACACGATTTGTGCGACAATATCATTCATCCTGTTCTTGCCCGTATTGAAGGGGCTCCTGCAGGCACAAAAGGGATTTCCTTATTTCTTGTTCCCAAATACCTGGTCAATAAAGACGGATCTTTGGGCGAATTCAACAATGTAGTCTGCACCGGTCTTGAAGAAAAAATGGGGATCCACGGCAATGCCACAGCCACCCTCTCTCTCGGAGACAAAGGGGCTTCTATCGGAACACTTTTGGGCGAAGTCAACAAAGGTATGCCTGAGATGTTCCAGATGATGAACGAAGCACGTGCATTTGTCGGTATGCAAGGGTTTGCAGTGGCATCCGCTTCATACATGTATGCCCTTGACTATGCAAAAAACCGTGTCCAGGGACGTCACTTGTCTGCTGGTAAAGATGCGACAGCCAAGGACGTGACCATTATAAACCACCCGGATGTAAAACGGCAGTTGCTTAATATGAAAGCCTATACCGAGGGTATGCGGTCTTTGATCTATTACTACGGTAAATGCCAGGATATTGTCCACACAACAGATGATGAGGCCCTTAAGGCAAACACATCTGCTCTGATCGAAGTGTTGACCCCGATTGTCAAAGGATATGTCACAGACAAATCATTAGAGGTCTGTTCCCATGGTGTCCAGGTGTATGGAGGATATGGATATTGCAGTGAATACCCAGTAGAGCAACTCATGCGCGATTCGCGGATCTTCATGATATATGAAGGTACAAACGGCATCCAGGCAATGGACCTTCTGGGACGTAAATTGTCCATGAACAAAGGTCAGAGCTTTACCTATTTTATAGATCAGATTAAAAAGACTGTTGAAGAGGCAAAGGATGTCGAAGGTGTTGACGCATTGGCAGACAAAGTAGCCAAGGCTGTTTCCAGATTGGAGGAATTGGCTGCGGATATCGGTTCCAGGTCCAGGTCTGAAAACTTTTTAAATGCCTATGCATTTGCCCATCCTTTTCTGGAAATTGTTGGGGATATTACCTTTGCATGGATGCATTTGTGGCGGGCTAGTATCGCCGCACCCAAACTTGCTAAAAAAGCAGGTTCACTTGAAAAGGATGCGGTAGCAGCCAAGGCTGCAAAAAATAAGGACGCAGCCTTTTATGCCGGTCAAATGGCTACGGCCAAATTTTTTATTAATACACTTTTGCCTGCTACCTATGGTAAGATGGACGCGATCCTGGAAGCGGACACTTGTGTTGAAGACATTTTAGAAGTCTCCTTCGGATCCAAATAAAATGTGAACGACAACTCATCCGTTTGTCGAGTTGCCGAAATAATCCTGCAGTCCTCACGTACTTTAAGTACGGTCCGGCTGCAGGATTTTCCGGCGCTTTAAATACGGACAAGTTCTCGTCCCCATTTAAATCAGTTAGATATTATCAGGCTCATCAAAAACGATTTAAACCTGATGTTATCCATTTTTCATAATTGCGGAGGGAACATGCTTG